>VGZQ01000001.1 GCA_016872535.1 Rhodospirillales bacterium
CACGCATCGACAAGGTCCGCCGCGCGGCCGAGATCGCGCGCGCCCGCGCCCCGGATATAGCCATCGACGGCGAGTTGCAGGCCGACAGCGCGCTGGTCGCCCGCGTCGCCGAGCGCAAGATCAAGGACGCCAGCGCCGTCGCCGGGCGCGCCAACGTGCTGGTCTTTCCTGACCTCGATTCCGGAAACATCGCCTACAAGCTGGTCCAGCACCTGGGCGGCGCCGGCGCCATCGGCCCGGTGCTGCAGGGCTTCGCCCGTCCGATCAGCGATTTGTCGCGCGGCGCCACCGCCGACGATATCGCCGCGGCCGCCGCCATCCTGCTCGCGCAAGCCTGAAGTCAGAGAACGAGACCGACGATCGCGGTGACGATCACCAACCCCAGGACCGTGCGCCGGACCACCGCGTCGGAAGCGCGGCGATGAGTGCGGGTGCCTAATATCACGCTCGCGAGGTAGATCGGCGTCAGGACCAGAATCGCGACCGTGTCGCCCGCCGCGAGTGCGCCGCGCCAGGTCAACAGCGCGATCAGCAAAATGGTCCCGAAAAAAACCCAAATAATGAAGTCGGCGCGGTTTTGTGCCGCGCTCCGGTGTCCAGCGCCGAGAAAAAGCGGCGTTACCGCCGCGATCGCCGTCGAGCCCATGACGAAGCCGCTCAAGGCGCCGATCCCGACGTAGCCCGGCGCGCCGAGGACGCTGCGGAGCCGCCAGCCGGTCAGCAACACCAGCGCCATCAGCAGGATCGAGGCGCAGATGATTCTCTTCATCAATACCGGGTCGACGCTCAACAGAACGTGGGCGCCGACCGGCATGGCGATGGCGGTGCCGATCAGCAACGGAATGACCACGCCGCGCGAACTGTCGGCGCGGGCATCGGGGATCAGATGCACGTTGGAAAAAATATCGATCCACATCATGACGCCGACCGCGACCGGTGGCGAGAGAAAGAAGCTGAGGATCGGCAGCATGAACAGCGGGCCGCCGAACCCGGCGAACCCGCGCAGGAATCCGCCGATCACCGCCGCCGGCACCAGAATCCCGTAGAACAAGATTGCGTCGGTCATCGCGCGGCCATGAGGCGCAGGGTGTGACGGGCGATCACGCTTTCCTCGTCGGTCGGGACCACCCAGGCCGAAACACGCGAATCGCCGCGCGAGATGCGCGTGCCAGCGCGGGCGTTGGCGTCCGCGTCGAAATCGAGGCCGAGCCAGGCGAGACGGGCGCAAATATCGGCGCGCACCGGCGCGGCTTTCTCCCCGATGCCGCCAGTGAAAACGACTGCGTCCAAGCCGCCGAGCGCGACCGCGAGCGAACCGAACTCGCGGGCGATGCGATAACCGAAGAACTCGATCGCCTCCTTGGACGCCGGTTCGGGACTGGCAAGCAACGTCTTCATGTCCGAACTGATTCCCGAAATTCCGAGCAAGCCCGAGCGGTCGTAGAGTAGATACTGGAGCGAACCGATGTCCATCGCTTCCGTCCGCAGCAGATGGAGCAACAGGCCGGGATCGATCGCGCCGCTACGGGTCGCCATCGGCACGCCGTCGAGAGTCGAAAAGCCCATAGTCGTCGCGATGCTTTTCCCGCCCAGCACGGCGGCAAGGCTGCACCCGTTGCCGAGGTGGGCAACGACGGTGCGTTCGGGCAGCGGCTCGCCGGCGATGCGGGCGAACGCGCCGGTCACGTATTCGTAGGAAAGGCCGTGAAAGCCGTACCGGCGGAGCCCGCGCTCGTGATAAGCGCGCGGCAGGCCGGTCAGGCGCGCGACCGCAGGCTGCGTCGCGTGGAACTGGGTATCGAAACAGGCGACCTGGACCGCGTCCGGCGCGTGGGCGGCGAGCGCGCGAATGGCGGCGATGTTGTGCGGTTGGTGCTGGGGGGCGAGCGGGGCGAGCGTTTCCAGCCGTGCCAGGATCGCAGGCGTCAACACCACCGGCCGGTCGAATTCGGAACCGCCGTGAGTGACGCGATGACCCGCCCCGAGGAGACGGGATCCGGGCACCCAGTCGGCAAGATCGGCGACGATCGCGGCGATCGCCTCGGCGTGGTCGGCCTTCGCGCCGGGCACCGCGCGCGAAGCGGCGAGATCGCGTCCATCCGCCGCCTGCGCGGTCAGTCGAGGCTCGACGCCAAGGCCGGCGACTTGGCCGCGCACCATCGCCGCCGGTTCGCCTCCGTCGGCGTCGGTGGCGGCCGGATAGATCGCGAATTTGACGCTGGAGGAGCCGGCGTTGATGACGGCGATGTGGCCGGTCATGGGCCTCCCTTGGCCACGTGCCAGCCGTTCAGGTCGCGGCGGGCGCCCGGACGCGGGCCAGCGCACGCGTCAGCGCGGGCGCGAGGCCGGAAGGCAGATCGACGACATTGACCCCGGCCGCTTCAAGGGCGCGGCGCTTGGAATCATAGGTGCCGCGATCGCCCAGGACAATGGCGCCGGCGTGGCCCATGCGCTTGCCGGGCGGCGCGGCGCGGCCGGCGATGAACGAAACCACCGGCTTGGTCATGGTCCTGGCGTAGTCGGCCGCCGCTTCTTCCGCCGCGCCGCCGATTTCGCCAACCAGCACCACGGCGTCGGTGCCGGGATCCTTTTCGAAGATTTCGAGCGCGTCGCGGCTGGTGGTGCCGATGATGGCGTCACCGCCGATGCCGTAGAACGCCGACTGGCCGAACCCGGCGCGAGTCAGCACGAGGCATACGAGAGTGCCGAGACTGCCGCTCCGGGAAATCACGCCGATCCGCCCCGGCTTGAACACGTTGGTGTTGAAGCCCGGCATGATGCCGACGAAGCCTTCGCCCGGCGTAACCAAGCCGGCGGTGTTGGGGCCGACGACGCGGGTGCCCTTCGCCTTGGCCTGGGCGAGCACCGCCATCACGTCCTGAGCGGGGATATGTTCGGTCAGCATGACGATCAGCTTGGCGCCGGCGGCAATGGCGTCTTCGGCCGCCGCGCGCGCCCCCATGGGCGGCACAAACTGGACGGAGACGTCGAAGGGAGTTTTCTTCGCCGCTTCCTGGGCCGAGGCGAATACCGGAAGGCCGAGATGAGTCTCTCCCGCCTTCTTCGGGTTGACCCCGCCGACCACGCGCGTTCCGCATTCGATCATCTTTTCGGTCCAGAAGGTCCCTTGCTTGCCGGTGATGCCCTGAACCAGCACCCGGTGTTCGCGTCGAACGATCATCGTGCGGCCTCCACGGCGTTTTTTACCGCGTCGTCCATCAAATCGAACGGTTCGATGCCGAGGCGCGCCTTGACCAGCTTGACCGCTTCCTCCTCGCCGGTGCCGTGGATCGAGAAGAAAACGGGAATTTTCGGGCGCAGTTCCTCCCACGCCTTGACCACGCCTTCGGCCATCACGTCGGTGCGCGCGAACGCGCCGCAGAAGTTGACCATCAGGCTCTTGACGCCGGGATTGGCGAGCACCAGTTCGAGCGCGGGTTTGGCCTGGGTATAGGCGTCGCCGCCGATTTCGAGGAAGTTCGCCGGCCGGCCGCCGAAGTGGCGCACCGCGTCCATGGTGGTCATGGTGAGACCGGCGCCGTTGGCAAGGATGCCGATGTTGCCATCGAGCTCGATGAAGCGGAGCCCGAGCGCGCGCCCGCGCGCCTCCAACGCCGACAAGGGCTCAACGACGCCCAGTTTGGCGAGCGCCTCCTGGCGCGGCAGCGCGCCGTCGTCCACGGTCAGCTTGCCGTCGAGGGCGATCAGATCGCCCGTCTTGGTCAGCGCGAGCGGATTGATTTCGACCATTTCCGCGTCGCGCGTGCGATAGAAACCATAGAGCCGGGCGAGCAGATCCGCGATCTTGGCCCGCGCCGGGCCGAGATCGAGACCCGCGATCATCGCATCCGCGTCCTTGGCAGTGAACCCGGCGAGGATGTCGACCGGGCGGCGGCGAACGGCGTTGGCGTCGCGCGCGGCCGCTTCCTCGATGTCCATGCCGCCCAAGGTCGAGAACAGCACCAGCGGGCCCTTGCTGGCGGGATCGTTGAGCACGGCGGCGTAAAGCTCGCGCGCGATGGCGACGCGCTTTTCCACCAGCAGCCGTTCGACCCGATGGGTGCCCAGCGTTATGCCGAGAATGCGACGCCCTGCCGCCTCCGCCTCGGCTGGGGAATCGACCAGCGCGATGGCGCCGCCCTTGCCGCGCTTGCCGGCGGGCACCTGCGCCTTGACCGCGACGGGCCCGAGCGTCTGCGCCGCGGCGGCGGCTTCCGCCGGAGTGGTCGCGAGCCGACCTTCCGGCACCGGAATGCCGACCTCGGCGAATTGTGCCTTGGCGACGTGTTCTTCGAAATTCATCGTTGAAAACCGCCGGTCAGCGGCGCCCGCTCAACCACGCCCATGCCGGGCGAAATAGGGCCCGAACAACTCGTCCTCGGTCGGTTTGTCCTCGGGGATCACCGTCGAGAGGTGAGTAATGTTGATGAAGTTCCGGTAATTGAGGTTTTCGCTGATGCTGTTGCCGCCCCAGGTACCGCAGCCCATGCTGAGGGTGAAGTTGAGGCCGTTGTCGAAGCTGCCGCCGTTGCCGAAGGCGTGCGCTTGGTTGACCAGCACGCGCACCACGTCCAGTTCGGACGCCAGCCGCCGGGCGTGGTCCAAATCGCTCGTGTGCACGCCGCAAGAATGGCCGGCGCCCTGGAAGGCGAGAATTTCGCGCACCCGGGCGATCGCCGCATCGAAATCCCTGGCGCGATAGACGGCGAGCGCGAGCGAGAGTTTCTCGCCCGAGAACGGATGGTCGCGCCCGACCCCGGTTTCCTCGACCATGAAGAACTTCGCCTTCTTCGCCGCGTCGGGAAGCCCGGTCATTTCCGCGAACACCTGCGGGTCCTTGGCGATGATGTGGCGGTTGAGCGAGCCGTTGACCCAGAGCTTTTCCCGGATCGCGGCCTTTTCCGCCGGGGTGGCGAGATAGCCGCCGACTTTCCTGAGCGCGGCGATCGCCCGGTCGTAGGCGTCGTCGACGATGATCAGTGAGTTTTCCGACGAGCACGAGGTCGAATTGTCGAACGTCTTGGAGGCGCAAATCTTAGCCGCCGCCTGATCGAAATCGGCGGACGAATCGATAATCACCGGCACGTTGCCGGCGCCGACGCCGATCGCCGGCTTGCCCGAGCCGTAGGCGCGCCGCACGTTGTCCTGCGAGCCGGTGACGACGATGAGGTCGCACGCCTCCATCAGCGCCTGGGTCAGGGTCTTGGACACCGGCGGCGGCAGCACCTGGATCAGATCGGCGGGATGGCCGGCGCGAGTCAATTCGGCGCGCATCATCTCGACCAACCGGAGGGCGGTGCCTTGGCCCGCGGGCGACGGCGCGATGATGATGGCGTTGCGACCTTTGACCGCCATCATCGCCTTGTTGGCGGGCGTGGCGGCGGGATTGGTGGAGGGACAGATCGCGCCGACCACGCCGACCGGCTTTGCGTACTGGACGATGCCGCGCTTCGGGTCTTCCGCGATGATTCCGACCGTGCGCGCGCGCAGCAGATCGCGCAGCGTGCCGAAGGTCTTGCGCTGGTTCTTGACGATCTTGTCGGGCACGTTGCCGAGGCCGGTGTCCCGGACCGCCATTTCGGCGAGCGCCTTGGCCCGGCCCGGCTCGTAGATGGTCCAGGCGAGCGCGCGCACCGCGTCGTCCACCGTTTCCTGCGAGGCGTTGGCGAACGCCGCCATGGCGGCGCGCGCCTTGGTCATCAACTCCGCGACCGTGGCGCGATCCTTTTCCATCTGCTGCGGGTCCCGATCCTTGGTGGCGTCCTTGGCAACAGCTGGAGTCGAGGTGGAAACGTGGCCCATGGGGCAAGTCCTCCCTGGCAAATGCGGCCCTTGCAAAATCGGCCGGGCGAAATCGGCGATTGCGGCGGGACGTTACACTTCACAAAAAGAGAAGAAAATTGAATAAGATTGTTCCATTACTTTAAATAATTTGATGTAATGAGTGAGAATTCCGGGGTTTTTCCATGAGCATTCGCAACCTGCGTACCCTCGTCGCGGTCGCCGATCACGGCAGCTTCGCGGCCGCCGCCCGCGCCGTCGGGCTCACCCAATCGGCCGTCAGCATGCAGCTGCGCGGTCTCGAAGACGAGTTGCGCGTCCGGCTCTTCGACCGCCGCCGCCGCCCGCCCACCCTCAACGACCATGGCAAGCGCCTGGTGCGACGCGCGCGCGAGATCCTGGAACTTTACGAGCGCATGGCCGACGCACCGGGCGCCTCCGTCGACGGCATGGCGGGCCTGCTCGAGGTCGGCGCGATTCCGACCGCGCTGTCGGGGATCGTGCCCAAGGCGCTCGCCGGCCTGCAGAAAATCCATCCGAACATCGCCGTCAACCTCGTCAACGGCATGTCGGGCGAATTGTTGCCGCGGGTCGAGCGCGGCGAGTTGGATGCCGCCCTGATCAGCGAGCCGAGCCACGTTCAGGCCGACCTCGTCTGGCGGCCGATCGCAACCGAAAAAATCATCGTCGCGGCGCCGCCGCAAAGCACGGAAAAGACCGATCGCGAGTTGCTCGCGGCATGGCCCTACATCCGCTACAACCGCCGGGCCTGGGTCGCGCGCCCGATCCAACAGAGTCTGCGCGCGCGGGGATTGCGCCCGCGCCAAGCGATGGAGCTCGATTCGATCGAATCAATCCTGCTGATGGTCTATTTCGGCCTCGGCGTTGCCATCGTCCCGCAGCGTTGCGTCGAAGGACCGTATCCCCTGCCGGTACGCTACGTCCCGTTCGGCGAGCCGCCCTTGACGCGCCGCATCGGCCTGATCGAGCGGGTCGGCAACCCCAAGAGCGGCTTAGTCGGCGCCTTGCACGCCGCTTTCGCCGGGCTGGCCGCGCGTTGAGCGCACATTTCGATTAGGCTATAGTCGCCCGCCGGATCGGCACCGCATGCCGAGCCCTTATAATAGAGGAGAGCCACGACATGGCCCCGCGGATCGCCACTCTTATTTCCGCCCTGCCCGAAACGACGCCGCTCGGGCACGCGGTACGCAACACCTTGCTCGCGCTCGCCGGCACCGCGATCATCGCCGTTTCCGCCAAAATCCAGGTGCCGTTCTGGCCGGTGCCGATGACCATGCAGACGCTGGCCATCGTGGTCATCGCCATGGCGTTCGGCGCCAAACTCGGCTTCGCCACTCTGGCACTTTATTTGTTCGAAGGCGCGATCGGCCTGCCGGTGTTCGCCGGCACGCCCGAAAAAGGCATCGGCCTTCCCTACATGCTCGGGCCGACCGGGGGCTATCTGGTCGGATTCGTGGCCGCCGCCTGGCTTGCCGGCTGGCTCGCGGAGAAGGGGTGGGATCGCACCTTCCTCAAGGCGACGGCGGTCAATTTCGTCGCGACCGTGGTCGTGTTCGTTTTCGGCCTCGCCTGGCTGGTGCCGATGTACGGGTTTTCCAAATCGGTCGCCGTCGGCGTGACGCCGTTTCTGCTGTCGTCCGCGTTCAAGATCGTGCTCGGCGGCGCGCTGCTGCCGGCGGCCTGGTCGTTGGTCCGGCGGCTCAGGAATTAAGGCGCGCGGGCGAGAATCGTCATGCGAACGCATGCCTAACGGCATGACGCGCGCTTTTTCAACGACGCGCCCCTATCGGGGCGATCGTTTCGCGTAAAAGCGAATCAGTGACGGCAACACGAGCAGGATCGCGGCGAGCGCGAACAGTGCCGCCGCGATCGGCTTTTCCACGAACACCCACCAGTCGCCCTGGGCGATCTGCAGCGCGCGGCGGAACTGAACCTCGGCCATCGGCCCGAGGATCAGTCCCACCACCACCGGCGCCAGCGGATAATCGAGACGCTTCAAGACGAACCCGAGCAATCCGACCCCGGCCAGAATGGCGATGTCGGCGATCGCGCGCGACGCGCCGAACACGCCGAGCACCGCGAACAGCACGATGCCGCCTTGCAGCCACGGGCGCGGAATATGGAGCAGCCGGACCCAAAGCCCGGCCATCGGCAGGTTCAGCACCAGCAGCATGGCGTTGCCGATGAACAGGCTGGCGATCAGCCCCCACACCAAGGCGGCGTTGTTGGCGAACAGAAGCGGCCCCGGATTGATGCCGTATTGTTGGAAGGCGGCGAGCATGATCGCCGCCGTCGCCGAAGTCGGCAATCCGAAGGTGAGCAACGGCACCAAAACGCCCGCGACCGCGGCGTTGTTGGCGGCCTCGGGCCCGGCGACGCCCTCGATCGCGCCTCGGCCGAATTCCTCCTTGCGGGGCGACAGGTCGCGCTCGACCCGGTAGGACAGAAACGTCGGCAGCTCGGTGCCCCCCGCCGGCAGCGCGCCCAGCGGAAACCCGATCGCGGTGCCGCGCAGCCACGGCTTCCACGAACGCCGCCATTCCTCGGCGGTCATGGCGAGCGAGCCCTTGAGCGGAGCCATGCTTTCCTGGCGCAAGTCCCGACGCGACGCGAAATAGAGCGCCTCGCCCAGCGCGAACAGGCCGACCGCGACCACCACCACGCCGATGCCGTCGAGCAACTCGAGCAGGCCGAAGGCGTAGCGCGCCTGGCCCGACTGCTGATCGATGCCGACCAGGCCCAGCGCGAGGCCCAGGAACAGCGCCACCAGCCCGCGCCGCACGGACGAGCCGAGCATGGACGAAATAGCGACGAAGGCGACGCACATCAGGGCGAAATATTCCGCCGGGCCGAACAGCAGGGCGAGCTTGACCACCTCGGGCGCGAGCAGTGCGAGCAGAAAAGTACCGATCACTCCGGCGACGAACGAACCGATCGCCGCGGTGGCGAGCGCGGCGGCGCCGCGCCCCCGCCGCGCCATCTGGTGACCGTCGAGGGTGGTGACGATCGAGCCGGTTTCGCCCGGCGTATTGATCAGGATCGAGGTGGTGGAGGAGCCGTACATGGCGCCGTAGTAGATGCCGCCGAAGACGATGAACGCGGCGGTCGGGTCGATCTTGTAGGTGACGGGCAACAGCAGCGCGATGGTCAGCGCCGGGCCAATGCCGGGCAGCACGCCGATGAAGGTGCCGAGCGTCACGCCCACCAGCGACCAGACGAGGTTGGTCGGCGTGAAGGCGATCGCGAACCCCGAGGCGAGACCGGCGAGCGCTTCCATGCCCGGATTCCCGCTAGCGCGATCTCAGGATCGATTCGAGTGCGCCACCCCACGACAGCGGCAGGCCGAGGAAATGCGCGAACAGCAGGGTCGCCGCCAGCGCCAGCGCAAGGCCGAGGACAAAATCGCGCCCGGACCTCGGCGAGCCGAAACCGCGCGCGACGCACGCGAACAGTAGGGCGGCCGCCAGCGGAAAGCCGACCGGCCCGACCAGCAGGCCGAACGCCGCGAGGCTCGCGAGGATCCAGGCGAAGCCGCGCCAATCGTTGTCGGTCGCGCCACCGTCGTCGGAAGCGTCGCCTCGGGCGGGCGCTTGCGCTTGCAGCCGCTCGGCCACGGTCGCAAGCCCGAGCAGCAGCAGCCCGGCGCCGACGATGCGCGGCATCAGCGCCGGACCCCACGGCGCCGGCGAGAGGATGTCTTCCGCCGCCGCCAGCACGAACACGCCGAGGGCGGCGACGCCGGCGCCGAACAACGCCTCGGGCGAACGCGCCAGGCGCACGATCCGCCCCATCCGGGCGCGCGCCGTTTTCAGCGCACCAGGCCGATGGAGCGGAGCGTTGTCTCGACCCGCGAGCGTTCGTCCTTGAGGAAGGCCTCGAATTCGGCCGTCGGCATATAGGCGTCGATCCAGCCGCGCTTTTCCAGGATCGCCTTCCATTGCGGCGACTTGACCATCTTGTCGACCGCGTCGGCGAGAGCCTTCCTGTCGGCCGCCGAAATGCCGGGCGGCGCGACCACGCCGCGCCAGTTGGAGAAGACGAGATCGACGCCCTGCTCGCGGAAGGTCGGCGCGTCGATCCCCGGAATCCGCTTGTCGCTCGAAACCGCGAGATAGCGCATTGTTCCGGCCTGGACCTGATCGAGGAATTCGGACGCGCTGTTGACGCCGAGCGTAACGTGCCCGCCGAGAATGGTCGCCATCGCCTGCCCACCGCCCGAATGCGCCACGTAGTTGATCTTGGCCGGATCGGCCCCTACCGCCTTGGCGAACAGGCCCGCGGTCATCTGGTCGGCGCCGCCCGCCGAGCCGCCGCCCCACGACACCGCGCCAGGATTGGTCTTGAGCCGTTGGATCAGGTCAGCGATCGATTTGAGATCGGAGTTCTTCAACACCGCAATCGATTGCCATTCCTGGGTCAGGCGCGCGATCGGCGTAACATGGGAGAAATTGACCGGCGACTTGTTGGTCAGGATCGCGCCGGCCATGACGAGGCCGGTCGCCATCAGCGCCTTGCCGTCGCGTTCGCGCTTGACGAACTGGGCGAGCCCGATGGTCCCGCCCGCTCCGGTCACGTTCTCGACCTGAACCGAGCGGACGATGCCGGCGCCCTGCAACGCTTCCTGCATGGCGCGCGCGGTGCCGTCCCAACCGCCGCCGGGCGCCGCCGGGGCCATGATGTAAAGCTGATCCAACGCGTGGGACGGATAGGCGATCGCCAATAGGCCGAGCGCGAGCGTAGCGCGGGCGAAACGCGAGAAGCGGCGCGACATGGGTTTCCTCCCCCGAAAATGACCCAAGACGTTAGCGTGCCGGCTCCGGTTCGACAATTCCCGATCCGCCGGCAACCGCCCGCCATCTCCCGGACCGTCGCCCATCACCGGCCGGGCTGCTATAGTGCCGCCGCCATGCCCAGTCGCAAACGAAAACCCGCCTCGCAACCCGCCCGGCGCATCGTCGTCGGCATTTCCGGCGCGTCCGGCGCCATTCTCGGCGTCCGGCTGCTGCAGGTTCTGCGCGATCTCGGCATCGAAACGCACCTGGTGATGAGCAAGGCCGCCGAGCAGACGCTCGCCTACGAAACCGATTGGACGGGCGCCCGGGTGCGCAAGCTCGCCACGCGCGCCTATCACGTCAACGACGTCGCCGCGCCGATCTCGAGCGGATCGTTCCGCTCGCTTGGCATGATCGTGATGCCGTGTTCGGTCAAGACCATGTCGGAGATCGCGACCGGGGTTACCGGCAACCTGCTCGCGCGCGCGGCCGACGTCTGCCTCAAGGAGCGCCGTCCTCTGGTGCTGGCGGTACGCGAAACGCCGCTGCACGCGATTCACCTCCGCAACATGACGATCCTGGCCGAGATGGGCGTAATCATCGCGCCGCCGATGCCCGGGTTCTACAGCCGGCCCAAGACCGTCGCCGACCTGGTCGACCACACGGTCGGGCGCGCGCTCGACCTGTTCGGGTTGGACGCCGGACTGGTGAAACGCTGGCGCGAAACGGAAACGGCGGCGTTCGCGGCGGTCCGGCGCGCAGACAAGGATTAGGGGACAGGAAGACCATTATGCCCCGCATCACCCTCGTGCCGAAAGCCTACCTGACCCCCGACGGCGACGATGTCAAGCTGACCATGGTCGACGACGAAGGAATCCGGCGCGAATACGTTTTTTCGCGGAAAATCCTCGACCCGCTCATGAAACGGCTCGAGGCCTTGCTCGACAAGGCCCCCGCCGAAACGCCCAGACGCAGACGATAACTAGACGTAGGCGATAAAGCGCCCGCAAATCAAAACGCCGATCCAGGTGACCGCCGACAGCGCGCCGGAGACGCGCGCCGACCCGGGCGGCGGCGCGTGATCGGGCCACCGATCGGCGAGCGGCAGCAGCTTGCGGTGGAAGATCGCGATGTTGACGAGGCCGAGGACGATCAGGGCCTGCTTGGCGTAGAACGCCGGATTGCGGACGTAGCTGGTGGCCTCGGTCACGAACAGCATCGCGCCGGTCACGGCCGCGAGCAGAAGTCCGCACGCCGCCACCGGCACGGCGATCTTGAGCATCGCCTTCGGCCGGATGCCCCGCCCAAGGCCCATCAAGCGCAAATCCAAAATCAAAACCGATCCGACCAGGGTGGCAAAACCGAGGATGTGCCCGGTTTCGACGATCGGATAGAGCAGCACGCCGCCGCGCATCGCCTCGCCGAGCGCCGTGTGCTCGATGGCGAGCACCCACGCCGGTTCCTGGGCGGCGTGCATGGGCCGCGCGGCTCAGCGCAGTTCGACGGTCTTGCCGGCGACGACGATGCGCTCGGCGCGCAACTCGCCGGTCTTGTCGCGGTGCGGATAGCCGACCAGGGTCACGCGATCGCCGACCTTGAGGCTGTCCTCCGGAAGCCCGCGCGCCTGCATGCGGAAAAGCGGCGCTAAAATCGCGGTCCAGGTCTTGCCGTCGGCGTTGACGTCGATTTCGACGTGCGGGTTGACGTAGGAAACCCGCGCAATCGGGCCGGTGAGATTGAGCACGGTCGCCGAATCGTAGCCGCTCCAGCCGTGGTGCGCGGATAGGATCGGCGCGTTGAGAAATGCGAAAACGCCTACCGCCATCGCCGCGAGGTATCGGATCATCGTCGCCCTCCCAGGTTCGTACCGATTTTCGTTATAGCACGCGCTGGCCGGCGGCGCATGCGTCCCTGTCGCGCGACGAGAAAGACCTTATTCGGAATGGCGTGTTTCCTTTGTTCCATTCGTGATGCGCAAATATGTACACTGGGAATCCCGAGTATGGGCTTGTTGCAATGAAACGCAAACATGGGAAACCGGCCGCCCGGCGGGTACGTGGGACGGTCTTGTTCGTCGCCACGCGCAAGGGCGCGTGGATTTATCGCGCCGACGCGGCGCGGAAAACATGGAAGCCCGACGGGCCGCATTTCCTCGGCCATGTCGTCAGCCAGCTCGCGCTCGATCCGCGTGACGGCAAAACCCTGCTCGCGGCGGCGAAAACCGGCCACCTCGGCCCGACCATCTTCCGTTCGACCGATCTCGGGCGCACCTGGAAGGAGGCGGTCCGGCCGCCGGCGTTCGCCAAGGCGCCCGAGGGCCAGAAAGGCCGCGTCGTCGATCACACCTTCTGGCTGACGCCCGGCCACGTACGCGAACCGGGGGCGTGGTACGCGGGCACTTCGCCCCAGGGCCTGTTCCGCTCCGAGGACGGCGGCGTCACCTGGGAGCCGGTCTCCGGGCTCAACGACGACCCGCGCTATCGCGCCTACATGGGCGACGAGCAGGCCGGCACGCCCGACGGGCCGAAACTGCATTCGATCATTGTCGATCCGCGCGACCCTGCGCACCTCTATATGGCCATGTCGAGCGGCGGCGTGCACGAATCGACCGACCGCGGCCGAACGTGGACGCCGCTGTCGGACGGCCTCGACGTGGTCGAAGGATTCGAGCCCGGCAACCTCGCCTTTCACGATCCTCATTGTCTCCGGCTTTGCCCGACCAACCCCGATCGGATCTATCAGCAGAATCATTGCGGCATCTATCGGCTCGACCGGCCGGCGAAGACGTGGACGCGGATCGGAAAAAGCATGCCCAAGAAGATCGGCGACATCGGCTTTCCCCTGGTGGTGCATCCGCGCGATGCGGACACCGCCTGGGTATTCCCGATGGACGGCACCACCGTCTGGCCGCGCACCAGCCCGGGCGGGGCGCCGGCCGCCTACGTCACCCGCGACGGCGGTAAATCCTGGCGCCGACTCGATTCCGGATTGCCGAAGGCCCAGGCGTGGTGGACGGTGAAGCGCCAGGCCATGTGCGCGGATGCGGGCAGCCCGCTCGGCCTCTATCTCGGGACCACCAGCGGCGAATTGTGGATGGGCGCGAACGAGGGAGGCCGCTGGCGCTGCATCGCGCGCCATTTGCCCGAAATCTACGCGGTCGAGGCGGCGGAATTGGGTTGAGACCGCTCCCGCCCGAAGAGCCGCCCCCATGAAAGTCCTGATTCCCGGACTGCTCCGCTCCTATACCCGGCAGCGGGAGGTGGACGCGAAAGGCGCAACCCTCGCCGAGGTTCTCGCCGACCTCGACCGACGCTATCCGGGCCTGCGCTTCCGCATCGTCGACGAGCAAGACCGCATCCGTCCGCATATCCGGGTATTCCTCGACGGCCGCCAGGTGCACGACCTGGCGATGCCGGTCGGCATCGAGAGCGAAGTGCAGATCGTCCAGGCGCTGAGCGGGGGGTAGAAACCGCTCAGTCGCCCGCCGGATAGCTCATCGGGCAGGCTTCCTCCGCCGTGCGGCCGAGCGGGTCCCATTCCGGCAGGCTCGCCCACACGCGTTCGCCCGCTTCCTGCGCCTCGGCCCGCAACTCCGCGACATCGACGTTCGGAATGACGCCGCCTTCCATGCACACACGGCCGTCGACGATGACGGTGTCCACGTCGTCGCCGACGCCGCATTCGACCAGGCTCTTGATCGGATCGCGGATCGGGCCGAAACGCAGCGAATTGCGCCCGGCGAAGTCGATGATGACGATATCGGCGCGCGCGCCCGGCGCGAGCCGTCCCAGATCGTCGCGCCCGAGGGAAATCGCGCCGCCCAAGGTCGCCGCCGCGAACACCTCGGCCGCGGTCGCGGCCAAATAGGTGTGGCTCATGATCTTGCCGAGGTACGACGCGCAGCGCATGTTGAGGACCATGTCGCGCGGATAGGTGTCGGAGCCGAGGGCGATGTTGACGCCCGCCGCGCGGTATTTCTTCCAATTATCCAGGGTGCGGGCGCGCCGCACGATGTTGATCGGGCAATGGGAAATGGAAGTGCCGGCCCGGCCCATCAATTCCAGGTCGCGGGCGCGCGAATAATTGAGGTTCGAGTTGTCGGCGACGAAATTGCCGTGCCCGATGTTGAGGGTCGGGCGCAGCATACCTAAGGATTCGAGCAGCTCGATCGGCGTACACCCGTGCTCGCGCACCACGTCGTGGAATTCGAGCACGCTGTAGGCGGCATGGGTCGCCATCGGCAATTTCAGGCGATCGGCGGCCTCGCGGGTGCGCTTCAGGACCTCGACGCTCGAGGTTTCCACCTCGCGCGGCACCAGGATGCCGCGTACGCGCCCTTCGGCCTTGCCGTCGTGCCGGGCGATCCAATCGAGCGCGGTGGCAAGGCCGTCGAGGCCCGCCTGATCGTTGCGCACGCGCTTCAAACGCCCTTTGTCGTCGCCGACCCAGCGTCCGCAGTCGTAGCCTGGCGCAAGATACGCGCGCGTACCCAAGCGCTCGACTTGGGCCAACAGCGCGTCCTGGACCTTCAACTGGCTTCCGTATTCGACGAAGGTGGTGACCCCGTTGCGCAGCAGCTCGACGACCGTGAAGCGGGCATTGAGGCGGAACGCGGCTTCGGCGCCTTCGTCGCCGTGTTTCAGATAACGCGGATCGCCCTTGACCACCCTGCCTTCCTTCGGCACCGAGATTTCGAGAAACGGCTGGCCGAAGTATTCGGGACGGCCGACATCGGCGATCAGGCGGTGCGAGGCGCGATGGCCGGAATGGACGTGGGTGTCGATGAATCCCGGCGCGACCAGCTTACCTTTGGCATCGATGGTCCGGTCGGCGCGGCCGGCGAAAGACTTGCCGACGTGGAGAATCTTGTCGCCTTCGAACACCACGACCCCGTCGCGGATCAGGACGTGCCCACCCCGATCGAAGCCGACCACCCAACCGCCCTCGATTTTCACGCGCATGACCTAGACCTCCGAATCCGACATGATCTTTTGCCGCCGCGGCACGATTTTGCAGCGCCAGTATTGCCAGCCAAAAATCAGCACGATCCCGCCGACGCCGATCAGGTCGGTGAGCGGATCGGGATCGACCAGAAGCGGCGACAGCACGAA
This sequence comes from Rhodospirillales bacterium, assembly GCA_016872535.1. Classification (NCBI taxonomy): domain Bacteria; kingdom Pseudomonadati; phylum Pseudomonadota; class Alphaproteobacteria; order Rhodospirillales; species Rhodospirillales bacterium. The sequence goes on from VGZQ01000001.1 coordinate 15,686, forward strand.
CAGGACGATTCGCGCCGGCCAGGCGATCGGCCCCAGGAAAAATCCGCCGAGCGCGGACGAAAACGCGAAGATTCCGAAACCGGCGGTCGCGATCACGCGCGCGATCCGCCACGGCTCGCCCTGCAGCAGGATACCCTGGTCGAAGACGAAGGCGAACGGGATCATGAATCCCGGCACCGCGATCAGGAAGGCGTACCAGCCGGTGGTCCATAGGCTGGCGCCGCTGATGCCGGCGGCGGCGTAGGCCGCGAGCGCGACCGGCGGCGTCACCATCGACAGCACCGCGAAATAGAAGATGAACATGTGCGCGGCGAGCGCCGGCACGCCCAGATGTTGCAAGGCGGGACCGACCAGCACCGCGGCGACCAGGTAAGCGGCCGAGGTCGGCATGCCCATGCCGAAAACCAGCGTCAGCGCCATCGCGCCGACGAGCGAGATCATCAGCGAATCGCCGGCGACATGGAGCAGCCAGCGTTCCAGGTTGAGCGCCATGCCGCTTTGCACCAGCACGCCGACGATGATGCCGGCGACCGCCGACGGGATCGCGACTTCGGCTGCGGCGCGCGCGCCGCCGATCACCGCCTCGTACATGGCGGAGAGGCTCATGCGGGTCGAGGCACGCACGAAGGCGACGGCGACGATGGCCACGACCGACGCGGCCCCGACCAGCCGCAGCGAGAATCCCTCGAACAGCAAGTAAATCATTATCCCGAGCGGCAGCAGAATGTGCCAGCGTTCGCGCAAACCGGCAAAGGATTCGGCGATCGGCAATTCGGTGCTGGGGGCGAGGCCGTGGCGGCGGCTGTGGCTATCCACCACCACGTACAGCGACAGGTAATAAAGCGCCGCCGGCACGATGGCGGCGAAAGCGACCGAGGCGTAGCTGACGCCGACAATGTCGGCGAGGATGAAAGCCGCCGCCCCCATCACCGGCGGCGCGAGCTGCCCGCCGGTCGAGGCGGTCGCCTCGATCGCGCCGGCGAGCGTGCCCTTGAACTTGGTCCGCTTCATCAGCGGGATGGTCATGATTCCGCTGATCAACACGTTGGCGACCGCGCTGCCGGAAACGGTACCGAACAGACCCGATGAAATCACCGCCGCCTTGCCCGCGCCGCCCCAGGCGCGCCCGGTGGCGCAATAGGCGAGATCGACGAACAGCTTGCCCGCGCCGGAGCGTTCCAGGAACGCGCCGACCACGACGAAATAGAACACCATGTGGGCCGACGCCGAAATGGGCGTGCCGAAGATCGCCTGGGTCGAGAGCACTTGCAGATCGACGAAGCGCATCAGGCTCATGCCGCGGTGCGACAGCACCCCCGGCAGGTAGGGCCCGAGAAAGACGTAGGCGATGAAGATCACCGCCACCAGCATCAGCACTATCCCGGCGATGCGCCGGCAGGCCTCGAGTAAAAGCAGAATCAACAGCAGCCCGAACGCGTAATCGAGGGGCAATACCTCGTCGACGCCCTCGATCCGTTCGGAAATGCGCAAACCCTGGGACGCGAAGTACCCGGCGCACGCGAGCGCCAGGATCGCGCACAACACGTCGACGGCGGGAACGCCGTCCTCGGGCTTGCGCCGCGCGTTCCAACCGATGACCAGGAAAACGATCGCCGTCGTCGCCCCGACGTGGATGCCGAGAAAGGCGACTTCGTAGATCGAGCGGCCGAGAGCAAGCGGCGCGAACTCGACCGCCGTCAGCGCGAGCGCGATGAACCCGAGGAAAAGACGAGCATGGGCGGCCGGAAGTACCACGGAACGCCGAGTCCCCGCAACGGGCCGGCCGCCCGCATCCGCTTATTTCAGAAGCTTCGCTTCCTTGTAGTACTTGACCGCGCCGGGATGGAGCGGGCAGTTGCCGTTGAGCCCCGGTTCCGCCGCCCGCTTGGGATCGAAATCGGCTAGCGCGGCATGGATCTTGGGCAGCTTGTCGGCGTTCTCCATCACCGTCTTGGTGAAGATGTAGGCGACGTCGTCGGAAACCGACGACGACACCAGGATGTTGGAGACCGCCATCACCGTCTTCACCGGCGCGGCTTGGCCCTTGAAGGTGTTCGCCGGAATCTCGGCCGTCGCCCAGCCGTTCTTCTCGACCATGCCCTTGATGACCTTGTCGGGCAGCGGCAGCATGACCATCTCGTTGAGCGTGACGATCTGGGTCGCGGCCGGATGGCCCTTGGTCACCACGTGGGCCCAGCCGTGGGCTTGGCCGTCGCGGATGCTTTCGGCGGCGCCGGAACGTTCGGTCGCCTCGATCATGCCACCTTTCTTGGCGACGTCGTCCTTGCTGGACCCCAGCAGTTCGAGCACCTGGCGCACGCCCTGCTCGCCGGTGCCGCCGGCGCGCGTGGTGAGCAGGTGGAACTTGTTCTTGCCGGCGGCGATCTCCTCCCACGAAGTGATCCCCGACTTCTTGGTGACGAAGGTGCCGAAGTAGTAGATGTCGAGGCCGCCGATCAGGCCGCGCACCTTGGTTTGCTTCTCCTTGAACGCGCCGAAGCCGCCGCAGCCTTCGGCCGAGGTCACGGCGAAGCTGATGCCGAAATCCATTTCGCCCGACTGGATCAGCTTGATGTTGCCAACACCGCCCGCCTTGGGCAGCACGTTGATCGAGGAACCCGCCGGCAGTTTGGGCTTGACCAGTTCGGCCATGCCGGCGCCGTAATTGTACCAGGCCGAGCCGACCCCGACCGTGCCGAAGGCGAGATCGACCTTTTGCTGGGCGTGCGCCCCGGGAACGACGAGCAGCATCCCGGCGGCGATGGCGATTCCATGGATAACTTTCATGATATTTCTCCCTGTTTTGACGACGGTCGTTTCGTTGATTCCGATCATAACCCGATCCCGGCGGCACTCAAAATGCCGCGCACGCGCGCGCGTTGTTCGTCCGAAATCGTCAGGCGCTCGGCAAAATCCTTGCCGACCGGGCGGGTGGCGTCGATCCCCATCTTGGTCAGCGTGAACGTCTCCGGATCGGACGTCGGATCGAGGATCGCGCCCTTGCAGCCCGGAATGAGAACGATGTCCTTTTCCGCGCGTACCCGGGTCGCGATCGCCCACATCACGTCGCTCATGTCGAAAATGTCCACGTCTTCGTCCACCACCACCACGTACTTGGTGTAGAACTCGGTGCCGAGCGCGGCCATGATTGCCTGCTGCGGCTCGCCCTGCGCGGTCTTCTTCATCTTGATGAAGGCCATGAACGCGCCGCAGGTCCGGTGCGGCACGTGGACCGCGATCACGTTGGGCAGGTTGCGGCGGAGCGTGTTGAGAATTTCGCCTTCGCGGGTGACGCAGGAAATCAGGATATGGTCCTGCGACATACCCGACGCCACCGAATGGAACATGGCGTCGCGGCGCATGCGGATGCGATGCGCGACGAAGACGTTCTGCGTGCTGCGGTAGGACGCGTAGCCGGTGAATTCGCTGAACGGGCCCTCCGGCTCGCGCACGCCCGCCAGAATTTCCCCTTCAATCACGATTTCGGCCCCGGCCGGAATCTCGAGATCGGAAACCCCGCACTTGGCGAGGCGATAGGACTCGCCGAACAGGCCGCCGATGATTTCGAATTTGCGCACATGGGGCGGATAGGCGTAGACCATCGAGCCCATGTAATGAAGCGGATGGATGCCGAGGGTAATGGCGGCGGGAAGCGATCGGCCGCGCTCCTCGGCGCGGCGGTGGAATTCGTACATGCGCCGGCGCGAATGGAGGGAAACGCCGAGCCTATTCTTGCCCTTGACCATCAGCCGATGAAAGCCCGTCGTGTCGACGCCCGAGACCGGATCGCGCGCCGCGATCTGGCCGGCGGTGATGTAGGGGGCCTGATCGACCGAGAAATGGCGCGGGATCGGAAGCTTCGCCAGGTCGACCGCGTCGCCCTCGATCACCACCTCGTTCCAGGCCGGGTTGGCGACCGTTTCGCACGGTATGTATTTCTGGCAGCGCTCGCGAAACGCGGTCGGCAGATCGGCGGGCGCGACGCCGAGGCAGGCGGCGAGCAGTTTGCGGTTGCCGGCGATGTTGGTGACGACCGGGATCGTGTGCCCTTCGACGTTCTCGTAGACGACGACCGGGCTCTTCCCCATCTGTTCGAGTTCGAACACCAGCGAGGTGATGTCGAGGTCGGTCTTGACCGGCGTCCGGATGCGGACGAGTTCGTCGGGAAAGTCGCGCTCGACCATGGCGAGGAACCCGCGCAACGATTGGCGCTGGGTCTTCGCGTCGGCGCGAACATCGCCGTCGGCCATCGGACCATCTCCCCAAGTTGTTCTATTGTTAGTACCTTATCCGGCAACTTTAACACGACTCCGCGACCGGCGAAAAGCCGCGCCGCCCTTATTTATCGCCGTAATCAAGATATTTGAACTCGGGCCGATCAGGGGTTCCGGGCAGGGGGCTTCCGTCTTTCGCCGGGCGCCAGCCAATTAAATCCTCGATCTTTTTCGCCAACGCAAAATCCAGTTCCGTGATTCCGTTCGAATCGTGGGTCATCAAGCGGACCGTGACCGTACGAAACGAAACCATCAGATCGGGATGGTGCCAAGCGGCCTCGGCGAGGTGGCCGACGGCGTTGGCGCATAGGAGGCTCGAGCGCCAGCCGCTGGTGCGGTAGACCCGTTCGAGGTGTCCGCCCTCCAGCGTCCAGGCCGGCAATTCGGCGGCCAAGCGGGATCGGACGTCGCTTTCGGCCAAAACCGGGGCCTTGGTCTTGCCCATAATCGGTATCCCTGAAAAGAAAACCCGGCGGGTTATTGCCCGCCGGGCGTAGCCTACCGTGTCCGGGAGGATCGGGCTACTTCAACGATTATTGGCAGTCCTTCATGCAACGAACCGCCTTCACGTCGGGGCGATCGTCGGGAATGAAGCCGTCCTTGTTCGGCATCTGCACCGCCGCGAGCGATTTGGCGTCCATGACCGCGTCTTCCTTCACCAGCCCGTTGAGGAACAACAGGTAGGCCGAAAGCGCGTAGACCTCGTCGTTGGTCAAGGTTTGCGGGGCGGTCATCGGCATGGCGCGCCGGGTGTAGTCGAACAGGATCGGCGCGTACGGGTACATGCTGCCCGGGGTCAGGACCCGTGCGTTGGTCTTGAACGAGCCAATACCCCCGAACAAGGGGCCGACCTGATCGCCGGCTTTGCCGTCCGCGCCGTGGCACGGCAGGCACTTGGCGGCATAGATCTCCTTGCCCTGGGCGACCGAGCCCTTGCCCGCCGGCAGGCCCTTGCCGTCCGGGGTACGGATGTCGATATCCCAGGCGGCGATGTCGGATTCGGCGATCGGCTTGCCGAACTTGGCGGCCGGACGCTTCGACGACTGGGCATAGGCGGTGCCGCCGGCAACGAACGCGGCTGCGGCCGCGAGAGCGACGAGAGTCTTAAGCGATCGCATTTTTGACCTCCCCGTTGGCATCGATGGACCACGGGAAGACCCCGTTGTGATGCTGGACGAATCCGACCAGCGCGCGCGCTTTCGCGATCTCGGCGACGGTCGGTTGCACGTAATCGGTGGAATCGACGGCGCGGCTCGCGACCTTCGCGGGCTGACCATTCCACCGCCAGCGGTAGGTGAAGCGGGTCAGGCACTTGTCGAGGATCGGCCGTTCCAGTTCCGCCTGGCGCCAGGTTTTGCCGCCATCGGTGGTGATGTCGACCGCCTTGATGTGGCCGTTGCCGGACCAGGCGAAACCCTGGATCTCGTAATGGCCGGGGCCTTGCATCTTCATCCCGCCCGAGGGATTGGTGATGACCGATTTGCACTCCATGGTGAAGCTGAACTGGCGCCATTTGCCTTCCGGCATCGGGTCGGTGTAGCGCGCGGTTTCGCTGCGGAAGTGCCAGGGCTGGTCGGACACCTTGATCCGACGCAGCCACTTGACGGAAACGTTGCCTTCCCAGCCGGGGATAAAGGCGCGAAGCGGATAGCCGTTCTCGGGGCGGAGCATCTCGCCGCCCGAGCCGTAGACGATGAGCGTGTCCTTCATCACTTTTTCGATCGGGACGCTGCGCACGTGGCCGGAACCGTCGGCGCCCTCGAACATCACCCACTTGGCGCCAGGCTGCAGGCCAGCTTCGTCGATCAACCAGGAGGCCGGAACACCGGTCCACTGGGAGCACGACAGAAGTCCGTGGGTCTGCTGCACGGTCTTGGAACGGGCCTGGGTCCAGTCGGTGAGCCCGTTACCCGAGCATTCCATGAAATGGAACCGCGACACCGACGGATAGCGCAACAGCGCGTCCATGGAGAATTCCAGCGGCTGCTTCACCATGCCGTGGATGACGAGCTTGTGGGTCTTGGGATCGATGTCCGGCGTGCCGGCGTGATGACGCTCGAAAATCACGCCGTTGGGGGTGATGATCCCCTTCTGGTACTGAAGCGGCGACATGCTCCAATCGGAGAAGTTCTGCTTGTTGACGAACACGTCGGTGCGGCGGCGCTTGTATTGCGTCTCGAACTTGGAAGGCATGCCGTAGGCCTCGGCCTCGATCGGCCGGCCCATGCTTTTCGCGGTTTCCGGCACCGCGAGTGCCGCAGCCTTGGCCGGCTTGGCCGCGCCCACGCCGAGGGTGGCGAGCGCGCCGCCCGCCGCGGCCGCGCCGAACAGCACCTGACGCCGGCTCGGGGCCGACGGCGCATTCGGCGGACGATTTTCCGATTCGATCGGGTAGAGGAGCTTGGACTCGCTCATGAACGGTCTCCCTATGTTGTGGCGCCAAGCGGCGCGGCAGCGTTCGCCAAACGGCCGAGTTACGGCCGCACGGCTATTCGGACACCGGACGTTCGAGAGATCGAGATGCCCCGCCTGACGCGGCGCATCGATTACGTCCCCTCCCCGTCCCCCTCTCTCTGCAAGCCGGTTTTTATCGGCCGTAAGCTTATGCCTAGGTTCGACTTGCGAGTGAGGATTAGAAAGCCTCCACGTAGGAGGCAGTATCGGCTTGGGGTTGTCGGTTTGTAAAATCTATTAATACTATTGTTTAATAGTTTCTGTCTTACCCGGCAAGAACCGCCCTCGACGACCGGTCCGGTCGCGAGCGCGATTGGGAAACGACGGCGCGGGAAACGCGAGGCGATTATTGCAACGCAACCACCGCCACGACGACCGCGACCAGGACGATTCCCGGCCAGAAGAACCCGATCTTGCCCAGTCGGGTGTTGTGGCAACTCCAGGCGTACGCGCAATTGCCGGAACAACCCGGCGTTTCGCACGGATTGATTTTCCGGTGCAGGCGGCGAAAGGCGGATTCGCCTTCCATCATTTCGTCGACGGTCATGGGCTCGCTCCATCAGAATGGACCAACGAAGGGGCCTTAATAAGTCAATTCTATGACCCTATCGTTTTGATAACAGTATTCTATCAAGCTGGTCGGGCCGATCCTTGACCGTGGTCAAGCGGACGGCGATGGCGATTCAGACAGCAAGGGCCGACAGGAAGTCCCGGGCGATCAAGCCGGCGAGCCGGCGCATCACCAGGTAGCCCGACGCCCGGTCCTTGTCGAAAATCATCAACAAGGCCTTGGCCGGAATCACCGCGATCGTGCAGGGCTCCAGGCAATCGGCGGTCGCCACCCGGCGCGGGCGCTCGTCGATCAAGGCCGCCCAGCCGAACACTTGGCCCGGGCCCATCACCGAATCCGTCCCGGCCCGGTTGCCGACCCCGATCGAGAAACGGACCCGGCCCTTGGCGACGATGTAGATCGCCTCGGCGTCGTCGCCCAGCTCGTAAACCCGGTCTCCTTCGTCGAACGTCTCCTCGCGCGAGGCGCGCGCGATTTCCGCCAACGCGGCTTCGGACACGCCCGCGAAGAGCGGGGTTTTCCGCAACAGTTCCGTGATCGCCTGGGTCATGGGTGGCTCCTCTTCAGCCGAATTTGTCGTAGCGAATGTCCTTGGCCGGCAGACGCGCGTCCATGATCAGCATGCGCAGCGCGCCGTCCACCATCGGCGGCGGGCCCGCGACGAACGCGACGACGTTATCGTACTGTCCGGCCATGGTCTGGGCCGCGACCGCGTGGACGAACCCGGTCGCAAAGCGAAGATGCGCGTGGCGGGCGCGCAAATTATCCGGTGCGTTGCCTTCCGACAGCGCGACGGTAACCGCGAGATTGCCGCCGGATCGGGCGGCGATGTCGTCCATCCGGTCGAGGAAAAAGACGTCGTTCGCGGTGCGCACGCCGAAAAAAACGTGACCGCGGCGGCGCGCGAAATGTCCGGTGCCGTCGGCACGGGCGAGAATCGCCATCATCCCGGCGATACCGCTGCCGCCGGCGATGCAAAGAAAATTCTTGTCTTCCTCGGGGCGATAGACCGCCCGCCCAAGCGGGCCGAATACGTGTACCCGTGTGCCGTTGCGATCGGCGGCGAACAGCCATTCGCTGAACTTGCCGCCGGGCTTGGCCTTGATCACGAATTCGAGCCGCCCGGCGGGGGCCGCGAAATTAACCATCGAGTACGCCCGGCCGCCGTCCACCTCGGGAACGGCCAAGATCGCGAATTGGCCCGGAACGAATGTCATCGCCGGATCGAGATCGAGCGCGAACGCCACCACGTCGGCGGTGAGCCGCGCGTAGGCTCCGAGCGTGCCCCAATGATATGCGGGACGCGGAAGCAATTCGATCTCGGGCGGTATTTTGCCGGGAACGAAGACGGTGCAATCGCCGGCCGCCGATTCCTGGCAGAGCAGAAATTCGCCGCGATCGGGTTTGAGATAGGAGCGCGCCGGCGCCGCCGACCATCCGGGCACGATCGAGCCCGATATGGCGCGGGCCTTGCAGGTGCCGCAGGTGCCGGTCGCGCATTCGTAAGGGAGAGCCACGCCCTGGCGCAGGCCGGCGTAGAGCAGTTTTTCGTCCGCGGCGCAGTCGAACGTCCGCTCGCCGGCCTTCGTTTGAACGACGATTTTCATCGCGCGCAACGGTTCTCGGCGCCGGGCACGACCACGAACGGCGAACGGCGCGGAGTCATTCCTCGATGTATTCGTATACGATCGGCTTGTCGATGAACGCGAGCAGGTCGGTACCTTCGACCTTGCTTTGGTAGAACTTGATGTCGCGTTCGGCCTCGCCCTGCTTGGCGCCGGTCTTCAAATCCCATTGCCAGAGGTGCTTGGTGCAGGTGAACACGCCGTCCTGGTAGAGCCCGGATTCGGCGAGCGGTTCCTCCATATGCGGGCACATGGGGGGAATCACCCGGAAATCGCCGCCGAGATTGACGGCCACGACCTCGACGCCGTCGACGTCGAATTTCCTGACCGCGTTGACGGGAAATCCCTCGATCGAGCACACGCGCTTCCAGGCCATGAATATCTCCCGAAGTTGATCCCGGCGCGCCGCCGCCGCCCGAAGGGGGCGGCGGCGGAACCGGCTTTCGTCTCTATAATCTTTCCGGGGCGAGCGGCAAGCCCCGCGCGCGGCGGCCGCCGTTACAACGGCCAGTGCGAGCCTTTGTCGAGGCGGCGCGTTTCCAGGCGCACCTCGCGCTTGACGAACTTGGGCGCGCCGCCGTTGAGACGGAATTGGTCGACGTAGCGGCCCACCACGAACAGGCGATTTTCCCCCGAATCGATGTGGGAATTGATGCCGTCCAGCATGTTCTGGTAAATCACCACCGACGTCACCGCCTGGGCGGTTTTCGCTTTGTCGTCCACCTCGACGGTATAAACCGTCGCGTGGCGCTTGAGCGGCGAATGATCGGTGTTGTGCTTGGGCAGGATATCGACCATCCCGATCAAGTCCTGCCGATTACCCGAAAAATATGTCATGTCGCGACGGATTTCCGGGCTGTAGGCGGTGATGGCATAGTTGAAATCGCCGTCGCAAAGCTCGAGCCAGTCCCTGAACTTGTTCTCGTCGAGCAAAAGACAGCTCTTGTAGATCGTTTCCTTGACGGATTCGATCGTGTCCCTGGTTGCGGTCATGGCTTCTGTCCTTCCTGTCTGGAGCGATACGTCCTACTCCGCCGCTTCCATGTATTTGCGCGTCGGATCGCTCGGCAGGCGATTCATCCAGCGGCCCCATTCCTGATAGAAATGGCGCATGCCGATTTCGTCGTGAATGGTCTCGTTTTCGTGACGCGCCTGGATGATCCGGCGCGGCTCGGCGCCGGTCTGCATGGCGGTGCCCTGGCCGGCGACGCCGATCAGATCTTCATGCAGGTTGCGCCCGAACGGTCCCCAGATCGAGTTGTGGTGCTCGATCCGCTGCATCCGCTCCTCGGCGGTGTCGCTCTTGAGGCCGAGGCCGCGGAATTCGATCAGCACCTTGTCCGGGCCGAGCGGGGTCATGAGATCGACCCGGAGCGCCGAGCCGCGCAGGTTGAAGTTCGCGCCCGGAAACAGATCGACCATGTACCACTGGTTGGGCGGCAGGCCGGGGAACGACAGCGCGGCGCGCGAATGGGCGCCCTGATACTTCTCGTATTGTACCTCGAACGTGCCGACGACCACGTGGCCGTTGTCGAAGGCCATGTTCTTGCGCGCGAAGTAGGCGTCGTTAAAACCGGTGATCCGGTTATGGTAGTGCATGTAGTCGTGATAGAACTCGCTGTTGGTGTCGTGCCACAGCTTGTAGTTACAGCCGATGATCGCCTTGTGGTAATGGAAGACCTCGAGCGGCGCGCCATCCAGGTTCTTCTGGATGCATTCGAGCGCCGGACCGGCCCACTGCTGGACCGTCTGCGGGTTGTTGTCGTCGAGGGTCACCCACACGAAATTGCCGAAGGTGGTCTCGCAGCGCAGTTCGCGCAGGCCCAAATCCTTGCGCGAGATGCGGTCCTGGTAGCCTTCCTTTTCCCGCGTGATCATCACGCAGTTGCCCTTCATGTCGAACTGCCAGCCGTGGAACATGCAGGTCATGTGCTTGGGATTGCCCGACGCCTGGCCTTCCATGAAGGAGCCCGAGGGGCGCCGTTCGATCAGCATGCCGCGATGGGGGCAGATGTTGAGGAAGGCGCGGATCTTGTTGTCCGGGCCGCGCACCACGATGATCGGCTCGCGCGCGATGGTGAGCGTGCGGAAATCGTAGGGCTCCGGCACCTCGGATTCGTGGCACACCGGAATCCACGTCTTCTTCCAGATCTTTTCCAACTCCTCCTCGAAAATCATGGGATCGGAGTAAATCCGGCTGTCGACGAACTCGTCGATGCGGAGCGAGTTGGGAGGGGTATTCCACTGCGCGGCGTTCCTGGACGGCATGATGTCTCTCCTGTTGCGGCTCGCGTTGGCCTTGCCGATCGCTTCGGCCCGGCCCGGTGCCGGACTTGGCGCTAAATTTTAAAGTCTTCCGCTTCCGCGGCATAGCTCCCGCGCGCCCGGCGTGCGTATTGGCCACACGAAAATAGCGCGCGTTCCGCGTAAGGCCGAACAATCTAAGATCCGAAAAGCAATTTGTAAAATCTATCAAACTTATTGGTTGATATGCGCAGTCGATAGTTAACCTCGGAAAATTGTGCTTTTGTGTTATTGATGACTTCTATCAAATGATACGGTTATAAAGCTTTACAAATGGCGCGGATTGTTTTTCATAAGACCACCTAAAGAGCACCGACTGTGACGCTTTGGACGACGATCCAAGGACAAAGCAGACGAAAAAATTCGGTGCAACGGACAAGGTTTAGGGAGGATTTACCGGGAGACGCCGCGCGAATGGATCGCTGACATTTCCGCGACACAACCATCGGCACGCGAGTTCGGTTTAGCGGCCGGGCGGACTTTTGCCCGCCGGTCGAGCAACCCGCCGCCGTCCCGTTGGCGCAACCCGGATGAGCGCTTCGAATCGACCCCAAGATCAAGAAACTCGAGCGACAGGCTGACTTTTCACCATCAAGGGAGACATGACATGAAGATGAGAATCGGAAGCATTGCTTTGTGCGCGGCGGTCGGGATCGGCCTTGCGGCCCAGCCCGCGTCCGCCGCCGTCGACTTCGGCAAGCCGGGAACGCCGGTGAAGCTGGTGGTCGGCTATCAGCCCTACTACACCCAGTCCTGGTCGGGCGTGGTGATGAACGGCAAGAAGTTCTGGGAAGCGCGGTTGCCGAAAGGCTCGACGGTCGAATTCCAGATCGGCCTCCAGGGCGCGATCATCGTCAACGCCATGACCGGCGAAAAACAACACATGGGCTATGTCGGCGACATGCCCGGCATCGCCGCCACCTTCCGCTATATCAAGGAGCGCGGCGGCACGGATATCCGCATCATCGGTTCGCTCGGCACCTCGAAGCAGCAGTGCAACGTCTTCTTCGTCCGCAACGACGCGCCGAAGTTCAAGAACGGCGTCGAGGCGGTCAAGTGGATGGACGGCAAGGTCACGTCGTCCCCGCACGGCAGCTGCACCGACCGCTTCGCCCGGCTCGCCTTCCAGAAGGCCGGAATCAAGCCGGACAAGTATCTCAACCAGAACATCGAGGTGATCACCACCAACTTCCGCGCCGGCAAGCTCGACGCGGCGGTAATCTGGGAGCCGACCGCCTCCAAGCTTGAGCTCGAAGGGATCGCCCGGCGCGCGGCGAGCGGCGAGGACTTCGACGCCCTCGACGGCGGCTTCCTGATCGCGCTCAACGACCTGATCCAGCAGCGGCCCGACGTCATCCGCGCCTGGATGGAAGCGGAGCTCGACGCGCAGCTATTCCTGCTCGACCCGAAGAACGCGGGCGAGGTCGCCACGATGGCCCAGCAGCAGACCGAAAAGATCGACCGCAAGATCCTGTGGGCTTCGCTTTACGGCGAATACCCGAAAGATGTCGGCGGCGGCGAGGTCAAGAACCAGCTCGAGTACATCGTTAACGACCGCGTGCGCAAGCTGCTCGACGACGCGACCGCGTTCCTTTACAGCCTGGACGCGAAGCCGGCGGCTGCGGAAAAGGTTCGCCCCGAAGCGGTCGCCGACCAGACCGCGCGCGAAGTTTTGAAGGCGCGCAATCTGTCGAGCCCGCTCGGCGTGATCAAGGCCCAGCCGATATCGGCCTTTAAGCCGTAAGTCGGGCGTCGGAATGCGCGGCTCCGGGATACATGTCCCGGAGCCGCCGCTCCGAACGGGACTTTCGCTAAAACCACCGGATGTTTCAGCGCGACCGCGCGGCGGCACCGGTCAACGACAGTAACGAGAACCAAGGACGGCTCCGAATACGATGAGCGGTGACGGAATCACGAGCGCCATGCCCAATCCCGGGACCGTCGAGGGCGGACGGATGCAGGCCCCAACCGGATTGGCCCTGTTTCGCTACCACATGAACAAGAAACTGCGTTCGCCGGCGCCGTACCTGATGGTGCTCGGCCTCGGCACGTGGGTGCTGCTCTACTGGCTGTTCTGCGAGGTGTGGAGGCTGCCGCGCTTCGAGAAAATGCCCGGTCCCGTCGCGCTCGTCCGCGATTGGCTGTCGCCGCATCCGTTCCAAGGCATCTCGATCTATACCGAGGTCTATTACACCCATATCTGGGTCAGCGTGCGGCGGATCATGATCGCATTCGCCATCGCCACCGTGATCGGCGTGCCGCTCGGCCTTCTCATGGGCTGGTCGCGGCGTTTCAAGGACTACACGTTCCCGATCCTGGAAACCTTGCGGCCGATCCCGATTCTCGCCTGGGTGCCGCTCGCCATCCTCATGTTCAAGGGTCTGGAAACCCCGGTGATCTTCCTCGCCACGCTGGCGTCGCTGTTCGTCACCGTGCTGAACACGCTGCTCGGCGTCGAATCGATCGACGAAGCCTACTTCCGCGCCGCCGGGTGCCTCGGTTCCAAGCCAAGGCAAGTCTTCTGGCACGTGGTGGTGCCCGGATCGCTGCCGTTCATTTTCACCGGCCTGCAGATCAGCATGGGCGTCGCCTGGTTCTCGCTGGTCGCGGCCGAGATGGTGTCGGGCGACTACGGCCTCGGCTACATGATCCTGTCGTCCTACGTCAACAGCGTCACGGTGCCGATGGTGATCGGCATGCTGACGCTCGGCTTCGTCGGCTGGTTCACCTCGGCCTTGGTGCGCATGACCGGCAATCGCCTGATGCAATGGCGGACGCGCGCGCTGGCGCTGGAGGGCCGATGAGCGCCATGACCGCGACGACGGCCGTTCACGGCGCCGCCGCGCCCGCCGCGCACCGCGGCGGCAAGGGCGCGATCAGCATCAAGAACGTGACCAAGATCTACGATCCCGGCGGCGTCAACGTGATCGCCGTCGACAACTGCTCGCTCGAGATCGCGTCCGGCGAGATTTGCATGATCGTCGGCCCCTCGGGGTGCGGCAAGACCACGCTTTTGAACGCCATCGCCGGTTTCCACTCGATCACCACGGGGACCATCCATCTCGACGGCGAGCTGCTGTGCGGCCCCGACAAACCCAAGGCCGAGCAGGGCGCCGACCGCATCGTCGTCTTCCAGAACGGCGCGCTGTTCCCCTGGAAGACGATCCTCGATAACGTCGCCTACGGACCCATCATCCAGGGCCGGCTTTCCCGCGCCGAGGCCCGCGACAAGGCCGCGCACATGCTGGCCGAGGCCGGGCTGCACGACGTCGGCGACAAGTATCCGGGCGAAGTGTCCTCGGGCATGGCCCGGCGGGCGGAGATCGTGCGCGCGCTGATCAACGACCCCAAGGTGCTACTGCTCGACGAGCCCTATCGGGCGATGGACGCGCTCACCAAGTCGATCATGCACGAGGCGCTGCTCGAGATGTACGACCGGACCAAGGTCACGATTTTCTTCATCACCCACGATCTCGAGGAATCGATCTTCCTCGGCGATCGGGTGGTGGTGATGACCACCCGGCCGGCCAAGGTCAAGCAGATCGTCGACGTGAAGATTCCGCGGCCGCGCGACTACAAGATCCTCAGCTCGGACGAATTCCGCCAGTTGTTCGAGCAAGCCAAGGGCGCGGTCCACGAGGAAGCCATCAAGGCCTTCGAGGCCGGCGAGCGCGAGCTCGCCTGAACGAACAACGGGAACGATTCCATGGCCGTCGCCTCTTCATCCCCTTCGTCCGGTTCCTCCCGGTTTTCGCTCCGCGGCATGTTCGCCAGCCCTGTGTTCTGGCGCGGGATCGTCGCGATCGCGGTCGCGCTCGCGTTCTGGGAGCTGTGCTCCCGCTCCAAACAGATGTTCGGATTCCAGGTGCCGTGGATCGGCATGGTCCCGCCGCCGACCGCGGTGGTCACGGCCTGGGCCGGCGTCGTCACCGAGCTCGGCTATTGGCAAAGCTGGTATCTGAGCATCAATCGCGTGCTTGCCGGCTTCATCGCCGCGCAAATCGTCGGCATACCGTTCGGTCTCGCGCTCGCGGTCAACCGCTATTTCCGCGATATCTTCTTCCCGCCGTTCGAAATCCTGCGCCCGATCCCGCCGCTCGCCTGGGTGCCGGCGTCCCTGATCTTCTGGCCGACCAACGAAATGTCGATCGCGTTCGTGACCTTCCTCGGCGCGTTCTACACCATCGTCATCAACGTGCTCGGCGGCGCGCGCACCATCAACATTCAGTACCTGCGCGCGGCGCAATCGATGGGCGCGACCCAATGGCATCTGTTCTGGAAGATCATCCTGCCGGGCACGCTGCCCTCGATCTTCACCGGCGCGGCGGTCGGCATGGGCATCACCTGGGAAGTGGTGGTGGCCGCCGAGATGATTTCGGGCGGCGGCACCCAGGCCGGCGGCGGGCTCGGTTTCTTCATCTGGAATTCCTACATGGGCGGATCGCTCGAGCAGATCGTGGTCGGCATGATCTCGATCGGCATCGCCGGTTATCTCTGCTCGAGCGCGATCCGTTATCTCGGCTTCGCGGCCATGCCCTGGCGGCGGTTGTTCTAGGACGGGAATTGTGGCCATGAACATGACGTCACCGGCGACCGGCTTGGGCGCAATCCCCAGGGTCAACGTCGAGATCCGCGGTCTCAGCAAGGCCTACGGCGAAGCCTGGGAAGTCCAGCAGGTCATCGCCGACCTCGATCTCGACGTTTCGGCGGGGCAACTCACCGTGGTGATCGGTCCCTCGGGCTGCGGCAAATCCACGCTGGTCAATCTGATCGCCGGCTTCGAGCAGCCCGATTCGGGCACCATCAAGATCGACGGCGTGCCCGCCGGCGGTCCCGGGCGCGACCGCATGGTCGTGTTTCAGGAAACCGCCCTGATGCCCTGGCTGACGGTGCGCCAGAACGTCAGTTTCGGACCGAAGCTGCGCGGCGACATGGACCGGGCGACGCTCAGAGCCGAAGCCGACCGGCTGATCGAGAAGGTCGGTCTCGGCGAATTCAAGGATAAATACCCGCTTCAGCTGTCGGGCGGCATGCAGCGGCGCGCCGAACTGGCCCGCGCCATGATGAACCAACCGAAGCTGATGATCATGGACGAGCCGTTCCGCGGGCTCGACGCCATGTCGCGCGAGCTGATGCAGGAATTCTTCCTCAAGCTGTTCGAGGAAAACCGGCGCACCAACCTGTTCGTCACGTCCGAGATCGACGAGGCCATCTTCCTCGCCGATCGGTTGGTGGTGCTCTCCAATCGCCCGGCGACGGTGCGTCGCGTGATCCCGATCGAACTTCCCAGGCCGCGCACCTACGACATGCTGGGCAGCGCCCAGGCGTACGAATACAAGCGCGAGGCCCTCGACATCCTGCACCAGGAAGCGATGAAAAGCTTCAAGAAGGGCAGCGGCCAGAGCGACTTTCTCGAGGCTTACGCCAAGCGGGTTCAGTAGGGATCGCCCTTGGAGCTTCTCGGCCTGGTTGCCAGCCGGCCCGTGGTGATCGCGCTGGCCGTGACCGGCGCGATCGTCGCCACGGTCGGAAGCTGGCTCATGCGCAACCCGGGCCGGTTTGGCGCGCGCGGCGCGCGCCTGGTGTTGCGGATCGGCTACGGCATCACCGGCGTGAGCGTGTTTCTGTTCATCGTTGCCGGATTCATGGCGTAAGGGCGCGTCCTCAGACGCCCTTGGCCTGCGTCCGCCGGGTTTCCGCGGGCGCGCTTGTGCCGCTATTGCCGGTCAATTGTTCGGCCAGAGCGCCGGTCTTAATGGCTTCCTTCATCAATTCGACCATGGCGTTGGTCATCGGCCGCATCGGCTGTGCGTCGACCCAGACCAGTCCGACGTTTTGCACCACCTGCGGCTTCTCCAGCGCAATCAAGCGCGTGCGCGGGAAAGGCCCGATGAAATGCTGGAAGTGACTGGGAATAATCGTGGCGAGGTCGCCCTGCATGACGTGGAACACGAGATTCAGGATCGATTCCGATTCGAGCCTGGGTTTGGGCGTGACTCCGCATTTAGTGAACGCCTTGTTCATCGCCTGGCGTTCGTGGGTCGACGGCGACAGCAGGCAGAGCGGCAGGCCGGCGGCTTCCGCCCAGGCCATCGACGAGCGATTGCCCGCCCAGCCGCGATCGGGGATCAGGAGCGCAAATTCTTCCTCGTAGAGCGGAAGCGTCTTGAGGCGCCCGAGCGGCTGTTCCCCGAGATAGGTGACGCCGATGTCGAAATAGGAATTGATCAATCCGTCGATCATCTTGTCGAGACCGATGAAGTGGGTCTCGATCTGAACGCCGGGGTAGCGCACGAAGAACAGCCGGTCGATCATCGGCAGCACCGGGGAACTCATCGGCATCGCGCCGATGCGGATGCGTCCCTCGAGATTGCGGTGCATCAGGGCGAGCTCCATCAGCATCGCGTCGCGGTCGGCGAGAATGCGCTTGCCCCATTCGAGCACGCGCTTGCCTTCCTCGGTCAGCCCGCTGAAGCGTTGATGGCGCAACACGATCGGGATGCCGAGTTCCTGCTCAAGTTGCTTGACCGCGCTCGATAAGCTAGGCTGCGAAACGTTGCAGCGCTGCGCGGCCCGCCCGAAATTCTTCTCCTCGGCGAGAGTGGCCAGGTACTGGAACTGCCGCAGGAACATGACGATTCAACCCGACGGACGGGCCTCCCTGTTGTTCGGTTTGCGCGTGCGCGCGCCCAGGCGCGCATGATCCCGGTGCTCGGAATGTCGGTGCTTGGCGCGGCCGGCCTCGCGGGCGCCGTGCTTTTCGTCGGCGTGTTGATCGGCGCGACCGGTATCGGTGGCGTGCTGTTGGTGCCGACGCTCACCTTTCTCGGCGACGTGCCCGTTCACCTGGCCGTCGCCAGCTGCAATTTCAGCTATCTGTTCACCGGCTTGGTCGGTACCGCGCTCTATGCCCGCAAGGGCTCGATTTCGTGGGACATGGGCCTGTGGCTCGCCCTCGGCGCCATGCCCGGCGCCTATCTCGGCGCATTCATTCTGCCGCACGTGCCGGGCAACGTACTGCTCGCGCTGATCGCGCTCCTGATCGTGTTTTCCGGACTCAACGCCGTTCTCCGCGCCGAAGACGGCGCATCGACGCGCGAAACGCTGAACAGGAGCGCGCTGGCGGCGATCGGCGTCGTGGTCGGGGTCGGCTCCGCGCTTTCGGGTACGGGCGGGCCGCTCGTGCTGGTGCCGATTCTGCTGTGGCTCAAGATGCCGGCGATCGTCGCCATCGGGCTCAGCCAGACCGTCATGGTGCCGATTGCGCTGTTCGCCACCGCCGGCAACGTGATTCACGGACGCGTCGATTTCGTGCTCGGCGGCGCGCTCGCCGCGATCATGATGATCGGCGCGTTCGCGGGCGCCGATATCAGCCATCGGCTTCCCGCCGCTCAGTTGAAACGGGTGGTGGCGGTCCTGCTGATCGGGGTCGGCGCGATGATGCTGGCCCGGATCGGCATCGGCGCCTGAGGGGAGGCCGCGACGATGGCCTTCGACATCGCGAACGTGATTCCGGATTTCGGCGACGTCGAAGGCGAAGCGCGCGCCGTGCGCGAAAGCGCGGCCTTGTTCGATTTCTCGTTCATCGCCCGCGGGCGCGTCACCGGCCGCAACGCCGTCGCCATCCTGGAGCGCTTTCAGCCGCGCCCCGTCGGCGACATGGCGGCGGGAGCGATTCGTTACGCCCTCCGCCTCGGCGCGGGCGGGGCGGTCGAGGCCGACCTCACCCTCTGGCGGCTCGACGACCATGCCTTCGAGGTGATGAGCGGCCGCCGCCGGGACATCGCCGCGCTGATCGCGCTCGCCGGCGACGGCGCGCAGGTCGAGGACTTGAGCGACTCGAATGCCATTTTCGCCGTGCAGGGGCCGGGCTCCCTCGATGCGCTTGCGCCCCTTGGCGAGCGGGAGCGCCTGGCGGCCATTCCCTATTTCGGCCACGCCGAAGCGATCGTCGCGGGCATACCCTGCCGGGTCGGACGGCTCGGCTATACCGGCGAAAAAGGATTCGAGATCGTCGCCGACAAGGCCGCTGCCGCGCGACTGCGCGCGGCTCTGGCCCAACGCGCGCGCCCGGCGGGTTTCGCCGCCGCCGACATTCTGCGCATCGAGGCGGGGTTCATGTTGTTCGTCAACGAGTGCCGCCTGGGGGCGGACGCGGCCGCGCTCGGCCTCGAACGCCTTGCGCCCCATACCTCCGGCGGATCGCCGCTCCGCCTGGTCGCCTTCACGGCGGAACCTGAGCCGGTCCGATCTCCCTGGCAACCCGAGGAGCTTTATCCTCCGGAGCGGGGCGAGATCGCCGTCACCTCGGCCTGCACCAGCGTCGCGCTCGAAGAGCGGACGATCGGGCTCGGATTTGTCCACGTCGCCGACGCCGCACCGGGCACGCGGGTTCGCGACCGCACGCGCCGGTTCGACCACGTTCGCGTCGAACGGATACCGCTTTACGATCCCGCCAAACAACGACCGCGCGGCCCATGGCCGCCGCCAGCCGCAACCGGGACCAGTCCCTAGGCTGAGCCCAGGCATGGCGCTCCCCCTCTCTAGGTTTCCGCCTGAATTCATATTAGCGTTTGATTGTGGACGTCTATCAAAATTCGCTTAACTGATGTTTTCGTTATCAACTCATAAATGATACCATTTTGACAAGCATTCTCATAAACACGTAGAAATCCTAGGAAAATCAATCTAATTCGTTCCAGGTGGGGGATAAGTCCAGCCGACCAGCGATAAACGGGTTATGTCCATTCCCCTTGGACGATAGCCGCCCTTTCAGCTTCCACCGACCGGCCCTTTGTTTCCGCCGGACCCGGATCCCACAACCGAGCAACAACCCGACAGGGAGAAAGACCCATGGCCAATCCTGCCGCCGCCGAACCGAAGAAACGCAAGAAAATCACCATCACCGAACTGATGCGCAAGATGCGCGAGGGCGAGCAGATCGTTCAGCTCGCCGTCTACGACTACCGCAACGCGGTGGTCGCCGACCGTCTCGGCGTCGATATCCTCTGCGTCTCGGACACCGGCGGCATGGTCCTGTTCGGCCACAAGAGCACGGTCACCGTCACCTTCGACGAAGTGATGATGATGTCCAAGGCGGTCGATCGCGGTTCGCAATACGGCCTGCGCATGGTCGACATGCCTTACTGGAGCTTCCATGTATCGCCCGAGCAGGCGGTCGAGAACGCCGGCCGCTTCGTCGCCGAGGCCAACGCCGAGGTGATGAAGTGCGAAGGCAACCGCCATCACGCCAAGAACATCGAGGCGATCGTCAAGGCCGGCATTCCGGTCCAGGGTCACATCGGCATCACGCCGATGCGCATGCCCCAGCTCGGCGGCTTCGTCGCCCAGGGCAAGACGTCGGATCGCGCCAAGGAATTGATCGACGACGCCAAGGCGATGGTCGATGCCGGTTGTTTCTCGATCCTGTGCGAAGTGACGAGCGAGGAAGTCTGTCAGTACTTGACCGAAACCCTGCCGGTGCCGGTTATCAGCCTGGGCGCCGGCAACAAGGCCCATGGCGTCCACATCATCGGCTCGGATTTGTTCCACCTCTATGAGGAACACGTGCCGCGCCACTCCAAGATCTACACCGATCTCATCCCCATCATCGAGGACGTCTACAAGCGCTACATGGCCGATGTGCGCAATCACGACTATCCGGGCCCCGAGCACACCGTCTACATGAAGGACGAAGAACGGGAAAAATTCAAAAAGCTCATGAACTGGCAGCCGAAAACCCCGCTCGGCCCCGGCAAGCCCGCCTCCTACAAGAAATAACGAGGCCGCCGGTCCGCACCGCCCCCCGTGCGGGTGGGAGAATGGAACCCGAAGGCGTGATATAGCCACCGCCCGGCCGCGCCGACATCGGCGCGCGCCGGTGCCGGTCGCGTACTTCCCGACAGTTCGTTCACGGCCCAGCAATTCACGACACGTCGAGCACATCGAAAGGACACCGTCATGGCCGCCGCCAAGAAACCCCGCAAGCCGGGCAAAGTGAAAAGCGACATCGAGATCGCCCGCGCGGCGACGATGAAGCCGGTCGTCGAGATCGGCCGCAAACTCGGCATCCCGGAAAAGCACCTGTCGGCCTACGGCCACTACAAGGCCAAGGTCTCCGCCGAGTTCATCGACAGCCTCAAAGGCCGCAAGGACGGCAAGTTGATCCTGGTGACGGCGATCACTCCGACTCCCGCCGGCGAAGGCAAAACGACGACCACGGTCGGCCTCGGCGACGGGCTCAACCGTATCGGCAAGAAGGCGATGATCTGCCTGCGCGAACCGTCGCTCGGGCCCTGCTTCGGCGTCAAGGGCGGCGCCGCCGGCGGCGGCTACGCCCAAGTGGTGCCGATGGAGGACATCAACCTTCACTTCACCGGCGACTTCCACGCCATCACCACCGCCCACAACCTGCTCTCGGCCTTGATCGACAACCACATCTATTGGGGCAACGAACTGGGCTTCGACACCCGCCGCGTCGCCTGGCGCCGGGTCATGGACATGAACGATCGGGCGCTGCGCCAGATCATCAATTCCTTGGGCGGCGTCGCCAACGGCTTTCCGCGCGAGGACGGCTTCGACATCACGGTGGCGTCCGAGGTGATGGCGATTTTCTGCCTGTCGCGCGACTTGAAGGACCTCGAGGAACGCCTGGGTCGGATCGTGATCGGCTATACCCGCGACCGCAAGCCGATCCGCGCCGCCGACCTCAAGGCGCCGGGTCCGATGACTGTGCTGCTCAAGGACGCCCTGATGCCGAATTTGGTGCAAACCCTCGAGCACAGCCCCGCCTTCATCCACGGGGGCCCGTTCGCCAATATCGCGCACGGCTGCAATTCGGTGATCGCCACCAAGGCGGCGCTCAAACTCGCCGACTATGTGGTGACCGAAGCCGGTTTCGGCGCCGACCTCGGCGCCGAGAAGTTCTTCGACATCAAGTGCCGGATGGCGGGCCTGAAGCCGACCGCGGCGGTGGTGGTGGCGACCATCAGGGCGCTCAAGATGCACGGCGGCGTCGCCAAGGAAGATTTGGCCAAGGAAAACGTCAAGGCGGTCAAGGCGGGATGCGCCAACTTGGCCCGCCATATCCGCAACGTGAAGATGTTCGGCGTGCCGCCGGTGGTGGCGATCAACCGATTCATGGCCGACACCGACGCCGAGATCGCCGCGGTGCGCAAGACCGCCGAGGAACTGGGCACCACTGCGATCGAATGCAACCACTGGGCGGAGGGCGGCGCCGGCACCATCGAACTGGCCAAGTACGTGGTCAAGCTGGCCGACAGCGGCGTCTCGAAATTCTCGACGCTCTACGACGATGCGACACCCTTGTGGGAAAAGGTCAAAACGATCGCGACCAAGCTTTACGGCGCCTCCGACATCGTCGGCGATTCCCGCGTCCGCCAGCAGTTCAAGGACCTGGAAGCGGGCGGCTACGGCAAACTGCCGGTGTGCATGGCCAAGACCCAATACAGCTTCTCGACCGATCCCAGCCTCAAGGGCGCGCCGTCCAACCACGTGGTGCCGGTCCGCGAAGTTCGGCTCTCGGCCGGCGCCGGGTTCGTGGTGGTGATCACTGGCGAAATCATGACCATGCCGGGCTTGCCCAGGGTTCCCGCCGCCAACAGCATTCGCCTCGATGCCCAGGGGCGGATCGAGGGGCTGTTCTAGGACCGCCTGCGCCGGCGGCCTTGATCCAGCCGGCAGAAAGCCGCATCGTTCCCCCGGCAATGGAATCGGCGGGAGAAACGATCGCGTGAGCCCAAGCGTTGCGCCCGAAGGCGATCGGTTCGGCGAATTCGATTACATCGTGGTCGGCGCCGGCACGGCCGGTTGTTTGCTCGCCAACCGGCTCTCCGCCGACCCGGGGATCCGCGTCCTGCTGCTCGAAGCCGGCGGCGAGGATAATTACCTGTGGATCAAGATCCCGGTCGGCTATCTCAAAACCATGAACAACCCGCGCACCGACTGGTGCCTGAAGACCGAACCCGACCTCGGTCTTAACGGACGCGCGCTCGATTACCCGCGCGGACGGGTGCTCGGCGGCTGTTCGGCCATCAACGGCATGATCTACATGCGCGGCCAGGCGCGCGATTACGACCAATGGCGCCAAATGGGCAACGCCGGCTGGGGTTGGGACGACGTGCTGCCTTATTTCAAGAAGCACGAAGACTTCGCTCTCGACGGCAGAGACGGCGCGGACGACGCGATGCACGGCGTCGGCGGCGAATGGCGGATCGAAAACATACGCGTGCGTTGGGAAATCCTGGAGGCATTCCGCGATGCCTGCGCCGAAATCGGCATTCCCAAGATCGACGACTTCAACCGCGGCAACAACGAGGGCTCCGGCTACTTCCACGTCAATCAACGAAGCGGCGTGCGTTGGACCACGGCGCACGGGTTTCTGCATCCGGTCCGCCACCGTCCCAACCTCGCGGTCCTCACCCACGCCGAAGCGCGCGCCTTGATGTTCGACGGCAAGCGCGTCACCGGTATCGTCTTCGAACGACACGGCACGGTGCGCCACGCCGTGGCCTCGGGCGAGGTCGTGCTGGCGAGCGGGGCGATCGGCTCGCCCAAGCTTCTCCAGTTGTCCGGAATCGGCCCCGGCGATTTGTTGCGCGGCCTCGGGATCGGAGTTCGCCACGAGTTGCCGGGCGTCGGCGAAAACTTGCAGGACCATCTGCAAATCCGCTGCGCCTACAGGGTCCGTGGCACGCGCACGCTCAACGAGATGACCCACAACCCCCTGACCAAGATCGGCATGGGGCTTCAATACATGTTGTTCCGGCGCGGCCCCATGACCATGGCGCCGTCGCAACTCGGCGTCTTCGCCAAAAGCGATCCTTCGCGCGAGACGCCCAATGTGCAATATCACGTCCAGCCGCTGACGTTGCCCAAGTTCGGGCAACCGCTCGATCCGTTTCCGGCGTTCACCGCCTCGGTCTGCAACATCCGCCCGACCAGTCGGGGCACGGTCCGCATCAGATCCCGCGACCCCAGGGAGGCGCCCGCCATCCGCCCGAACTATCTTTCCACCCCCGAAGACCGCCGCGTCGCCGCCGACGCGATCCGGCTTACCCGCCGGATCGTCGCGACCCGGGCGCTCGCCCGCTTCACGCCCGAGGAGTTCCGGCCCGGACCCGAGATCGTCGGCGACGAAGAACTGGCGCGCGCCGCGGGCGACATCGCCACCACCATTTTCCACCCGGTCAGCACCTGCAAGATGGGGCCCGACCCGATGGCGGTGGTGGACGAACGCCTGCGCGTGCGCGGGATCGGGGCGTTGCGGGTGATCGATGCCTCGATCATGCCGACCATCACGTCGGGCAACACCAACTCGCCCACCTTGATGATCGCCGAGAAAGGCGCGGACATGATTCTCCGCGACCGGCGCGCGGCGTAATCGCCGATGGACACGAAAGGCCCGTTTTCCCATGACAAACTCGCTTAAGGTCGCTCTCGTCACCGGCGGCGGCACCGGCATCGGCCGCGCCGCCGCGCTCGCCCTCGCGCGCGACGGTTTCGCCGTCGTTCTGGCCGGACGGCGGCCGGAACCGTTGCAGGCGGCCGCCAAGGACATCGAAAAGCTCGGCGGCCGCGCATTGGCGGTACCGACGGACGTGGGCGATCCCGCATCGGTCAAGGCGCTGTTCGCGAAAACCTTGGAGGCGTTCGGCCGGCTCGACGTGCTGTTCAACAACGCCGGCACCGGCACGCCCGCGGTGCCGATGGAGGAATTGAACTACGAACAGTGGAAAAAGGTCCTCGACGCCAACCTGACCGGGACTTTCCTGTGCTCCCAGGAGGCGATCCGGATCATGAAAAAGCAGACTCCGCGGGGCGGACGGATCATCAACAACGGTTCCATCTCCGCCCATGCGCCCCGGCCGTTCTCGGCCCCCTATACCGCGACCAAGCACGCCATGACCGGGCTGACCAAGTGCATCTCGCTCGACGGCCGTCCCTTCGATATCGCCTGCGGCCAGATCGATATCGGCAACGCGGCGACCGAGTTGACCGAACGCATGACCAAGGGCGTGCCGCAGGCGAACGGCACAATCGCGGTCGAGCCGCGCATGGACGTCGAACACGCCGGACGCGCGGTCGCCTACATGGCGAGCCTGCCGCTCGAGGCCAACGTCCAGTTCCTGACGGTGATGGCGACCAAGATGCCCTTCGTCGGGCGGGGCTGACCGCGGCGAAAGGGCATTTCGGATGCCCCCCCGGGTCAGCTATCCCACGTGCCCGCGGCCGCCTCGAGCAGCATGCCGCGGAACATGCCGAGCAGCTTCTGATCGATTTCGCCGGTCATGCCTTCCATGATTTCCAGGCTCTTTTCCGGCGGCACCGGAGGCTTGTAAACGCGCCGGTCGGTCAGCGCGCTGAAGATGTCGACGATCCCGGCCATGCGCGCGAGATCGTTCAACTGCGTCCCTTGCAGGCCCTTCGGGTAGCCCTTGCCGTTCAGTTTTTCGTGGTGCTGCTCGGCGATGGTGATGACGCCCCTGGGAATGCCGGGACTGTCGCGCAAGTGGCGGCTGGTGTGGGTGACGTGGCTGCGCATGACCGCGAATTCCTCGTCGGTCAGCCGGCCGGGCTTGTTGAGAACGTCCTGGGGAACGTCCATCTTGCCGACGTCGTGCAATAACCCGCCGGTCGCGAGGGTGAGCAGATCGTCGCCGCGAATGCCGATGCGATGGCCGAACAGCGAGAGCAGCGTCGCCACCCGCATCGAATGAACGTAAGTGTAATTGTCGTGGCCGCGCACGCCCTTGAGCACATCCTTGAAGTTGCCTTCGCTGACGGCGCGGGCGAGCGGCTCGCAACTGTCCTTGACCTTCTCGAACGGGATCGGCTTGCCGTCTTCGAGCAATTCGGCGATCTGGTTGAAGGTCGCGACCGACTGCTTGAGCGCGGCTTGCTGCACCGGTTCGACCTTGTCCCAGGCGGCCTCGATCTCCTTGTTGACGTTGCCGGAAATCGCCGCCAGCAGCTGGCTACGCTTGAACGGGATCGAAATCACGGTGCAATGGCTCGCTTCCTTCGCCGCGGCGGCGAAGGCCGATCCCGCGTCCTCCGCCTTGGCAATGACCGGGATCGCCGCGAGCGACGGGTTTTTGCGGATCAGTTCCAGTACCGCCATGCCGCCGCCGGGCGGCGCCTTCTCGTCGATGATCAATACCGCCGGTGGGCGCGCGATCAACCCGACCACTGCGTCGCGGCCGTCGGGAAAGGGAATGACGTCGTAATATTGGGTGAGAGCCGAAGTGATTTCCGCCCGATAGCGGACGTTGCCGTCGATCAGGCCTACTTTCGGAAGTGCCGGTCGTGCGTCGGCGGCGGGTTTGTCATTCATTTCGATTCGGTCTTGGTCGCGCGGCCATGCGCAGTGAAATTCAAAAAATGCTAACAGCCTGGAATTCCCGGAACAATAAGGGATTTTCCCCTGTCGGGCCCGCCTTAAATGCTGGGCGAAACGGGATCGCCCGGCACTAGAATTTGACGGACGACGCTGCCCGCCGCCAAGCGATCGAAAGCCGCGTTGAGCTGGTCGAATCCGATCCGCCCGCTCATCAGCTTGTCGACCGGCAACCGGCCCTGGCGGTGCAACGCGATGTAGCGCGGCACGTCGCGCAACGGCACGCAGCTTCCGACATAACTGCCTTTCACCGTGCGTTCTTCGGCGACGAGATTAACGTGCGGCAGCGCGAACGTGTGATCGGGGTGGGCGAGACCCGCGCTGACGGTGGTTCCGCCGCGCCGGGTCAGGCGGTAGGCCAGCGCCATCGCCTTGACCGAGCCGACCATTTCGAAGGCGTAGTCGGCGCCGCCCGAGGTCATATCCCGCACCCGGGCGACGGCATCGGGATCGGCGGCGTCGACGGCGTCGGTCGCGCCCAGTTCGCGCGCGAGCGCGAGCTTGTCGGAAAGGATGTCGAGAGCGACGATGCGCCCCGCCCCGCTGAGGCGCGCCGCGAGCAAAGCATTGAGTCCGACTCCGCCCAGGCCGACCACCACGACCGAGGACCCCGCCCGCACGTTCGCGGTGTTGATTACCGCGCCGACCCCGGTCAGAACGCCGCAACCGAACAACGCCGCCGTCTCGAACGGCAGATCGGGATCGATCTTGACCAACGAATTGCGCGAAACCACCGTGAATTCGGCGAACGCGGAAACGCCGACGTGGTGATGAATGGCTTCACTTCCGCGCCGGAACCGGCGCGCGCCCGAGATGAGCGCGCCTTGGCCGTTGGCCGCCGCTCCAGGTTCGCACAGCGCCGGACGGCCCTCGGTGCACGGCAGGCAATGCCCGCAACTCGGCACGAACACCATCACCACATGGTCGCCGCGCTTGAGGTCATTGACGCCGGGGCCGACTTCCTCGACCTCGCCCGCGGCTTCGTGGCCGAGCGCCATCGGCGTCGGCCGGGGACGGTCGCCGTTGATGACGGAAAGATCGGAATGGCAAAGCCCGGCCGCGCGCACGCGCACCAGCACCTCGCCCTCGCCCGGCGGGTCGAGGTCGACCTCGGCGATGCGCAAGGGGCGGCTTTCGGCGTAGGGCGCAGGCAGGCCCATGGTTTCCAGTATGGCGGCTTTGGTTTTCATGGCGTGGCCCACAGACGAAGAAGGTTGTAATACCCCTGCAACAGCGCCGCGGTTTCCGGCGCATCCGGGGATTTTTCGACGAGAATATGGTGAGCGCGCTGAAGGTCGGCGAGGATCGCGCGCCGACCGGGATCGGCAACCACGCTTTGCGCCCACAGAATTCCGGCGAGCCGCGCGCCCCGCGTCACCGGCGCGACCCGGTGCGGCGTGCCGGTGGTATAGACAACCGCGTGTCCGCGCGGAAGCTTGATCGCGCGTTCTTCTCCCTCCGCGCCGACGGTCAACTCGCCGCCGTCGTAACTTGCCGGATCGGCGAGGAAGATCGTGACCGAAACGTCGGTGCGCAGCATGCCTTCCGCCCCGCCCATCAGCGGGTTATCCACATGCCGGGCGTAGGCCATGCCCGGTTCGTAACGGCTGACGATCGGGCGCGAATAGCGGCACGGCAGAACGCAATCGTTAAATTCGCGCTTGGCGGCGAGCGCGCGCACGAGCAGCGTTTCGAGCGCCGACGCGCCCGGTGTCGCCGCACGATCCATTTCCAGGTTGCGCTTGGTTCCGCGCGCGGTCCCGCCCGCGCTTTCGGCACCGTCGCGAAAGCGCGCCTTGGCGAGTGTTTCGTCCGCGAACGCGAGATCCTCGGCATCGAGAACGTTTTCGATGATCACGATCATGGACCGTTCCCTTGCCCGGACCCCTTTCGGCGCCTACATATGCCCAATATCCCCCCATGATCGCCAATGTTCAAGAACGGGAACCCGCCATGACGTATTATTTCTCCAAGACCCTCGATCTGCCCTTCGATAAGGCGATCGCCAAGACCACCGCCGCCCTCAAGGATCGCGGATTCGGCGTGCTCACCACCATCGACGTCAAGGACACGCTCAAGAAAAAGATCGGCGCGGATTTCCGGCCCTACACCATCCTGGGCGCCTGCAATCCCGGCTTCGCCCACAAGGCCCTTCAGGCCGAACCGATGATCGGCACCATGCTGCCCTGTAACGTCATCGTTCAGCAGAACGACGACGGCAAGGTCCAGGTTTCCGCCGTCGATCCGATCGCGTCCATGGCCGCGATCAAGAACCCGGCGCTGGAAACGATCGCGACCGAAGTGCAAAGTCTGCTTAAAGGTATGGTCGAATCCCTTTAACCGCGTCCCGGAGACCCATCTAGCCGTCGGCTTCGGTTACTCGCGCCAGCACGATGTCGGCGAAGCCGGGATCGACGCCGAGCGGGCGCATCAGCCACAGCCTGCGCCCGCGCATGGCGAACGGGCCCGCGAACGGCGCTTCCGTTCCGTCCGGCGCGACGCCCAGCAGGCGCGCCACATCGCTGCCGCCGTGGCGTCCCTCGGCCATCAAAAGCGGCACCACGGCGATGTCGGCGACGGCGAGCAATCGGTCCCATTCCGCGATCGACGGCGGCTCCTCGATGAAGGCGGCCGCCGATTCGCGCGCGGCTCCCGCCGCGAGCAGCGCGTCGACGAGCGCGCGGGCGCGCGCCGAGGAATCCGGGTTGCGCGAAGTGCCGTGACCGGCGACGAGGACGCCGAGGCGATCGGCCGAAAGGGCGAAACGCGCGCAGAGCTCGGCGAGACGTCGGGCGGCGATCCGGGCGACGTCGGGATGGGTGCCGGTCGCCCGGCAGATGACGATGCTTTTGCGCGCGGCGACCGCGCCCGACAGCGCTTCCCCGACCACGCCGTCGGCGGCAAGATGCGGAACGATATAGGTCGCCCACCCCGCCAACTCGTCGAGAACGTCGGAGAGCTTGGGCCCCATTCGCAGGAATGCCGCGCGCACGTCGGCGAAAATCCCCCGCGCGCGCACCGTTTCAACCAGCGCTTCGACCGAGCGTCCGCCTTCGGGCTGGCTGGACGAACCGTGCCCGACGATCACCAGCGCCCGCCGGGCCCAGGAGGCGGTT
The DNA here is from genome assembly GCA_016872535.1 of Rhodospirillales bacterium. Classification (NCBI taxonomy): domain Bacteria; kingdom Pseudomonadati; phylum Pseudomonadota; class Alphaproteobacteria; order Rhodospirillales; species Rhodospirillales bacterium. The sequence goes on from VGZQ01000001.1 coordinate 45,448, forward strand.
GAGGCTTCAGCCATGCGCCGTCCGGTCGTCCGGAAGTCGCTCGCAGTCGACGATTTCCGAGGCCCAATTGAGGTCCTTGGCCAGCGCCGCCACCTCGCCGATGACGAACAGGGTCGGCGGGCGGAACTGTTCGCGGACGACGCAATCGGGAAGATCGGCGAGGGTGGTCAGCACCGTGCGTTGCGCTGGCGTCGTGCCTTTTTCGATCGCCGCCGCCGGCGTCGCGGGTGCCAGGCCGGCCCGGATCAACTCGCGCGAAATCAACGCGGCGTTGGTCAGGCCCATGTAAACGACCAGCGTGGTTTTGGAATCGGCCAGCGCCTTCCAGTTGAGATCGACCTCCTGGCCGTCCTGGGCATGGCCGGTGACGAAGGTGACGGCGCGCGCGAGACCCCGATGGGTGAGCGGAATGCCGGCGCGGGTCGCGCAGCCGGTCGCGGCGGATACGCCCGGCACAACCTCGAAGGCGATGCTGTTGCGGGCAAGCTCGAGCGCCTCCTCGCTGCCGCGCCCGAAGACGAAAGGATCGCCGCCCTTGAGGCGCACCACGCGCTTGCCCCCGCGCGCCAGGCGCACCAGCAACTGATTGATCTCGTCTTGCTCGACGAAGTGGGTGCGCGCGGCCTTGCCGGCGAAAATCCGGCCGGCGCCGGGACGCGCCAGCGCCAGCACTTCGGGCGAAACCAGGCGGTCGTAGACGACGATGTCCGCCTCGGCCAGAATTTCTTTCGCCCGCACCGTCAACAAGCCGGGATCGCCCGGCCCGGCGCCGACCAGGTGCACCCGCGCGGGCGTCGCGGCGGATCCGCGCACCGCGCGCCGGATTGGCGTCGCGGTCGGCGCGGCCGCGGCGGCCGTCGTCCGGATTCGGTCCGCCCCTTGGGCCTTGCACCGGCGCACGAACGCCACGAAGCGCGCGGCCCACCGGTTCATGCCGGTGTCGCGCAAATGCGAAAACGACGCGAGCAGATTGCCCTGCACCAACCCGTCGTGACGGCCGTCGAGCCCGTGGCCGCGCAGCACCTCGTAGGCGAAGACCGTATCGGACGGCAGGGCATCGAGAGCGCCGTGGTGAAATTCGTGCGCCGGAATGTCGCGCGGCGTTTCGTCGGCGTCACCGGCCTTGGGCCAGGGACCGGCGCCGGTTTCCTTGAGCCGCACATAGCCGCGCCCCTGCGGCCTGGCGTGCAGCGTCACGTCGGCCGCGATCGCGCCGACCATGTCCCGGACGTCGCCTTTCCATTTCAGCCGCCGGCAGAGATACATCAGCCCGCCGCACTCGGCATAGGCCGGAAGCCCCGCCGCCAGCGCCGCGCGAATCTCGCCGCGCAAGGAGGCGTTCGCCTCCAACCCCGCCATGTGGGTTTCGGGAAAGCCGCCGCCGATGAACAAGCCGTCGATATCGGGCAATGCGCGGTCGCGGAGCGTGTCGAAAAAGACCAACTCGGCGCCGGCCGCCGCCAGGGCCTCCAGATCGCCCGGGTAATAAAATCCGAAGGCGGAATCGCGGGCGACGCCGATGCGCACGTCGGAAGCGCGCGTCCCGCCGATAGGCGGGCGAACAATAGACGCTTGCGGCGCCGCTTGCGCCAGCGCCAACACGCGATCGAGGTCCACCTGGCGGGCGACGGCATCGGCGATGGTGTCGACGGTGGCCTCGGTCGCGGTCCATTCGTTGCTCGGCATCAGGCCGAGATGGCGCTCGACGATCTCCAGCGCCGGATCCTGCTGCACCGCGCCCAGCACGGGAATCCCGGTGTAATGATCGATGATCGCCCTCAATTTCGCTTCGTGGCGCGATCCGCCGATCTTGTTAAGGATGACGCCGCCGATCGCGACATCGGCGTCGAACGCGCGATAGCCGAGCAGCAAGGGCGCGATCCCGCGCGTCATGCCGCGCGCGTCGATCACCAGCACCACCGGCGCGGCCAGCAGCTTCGCCAACGCCGCGTTGCTGTTGGAGCCGTCGAGGTCGAGGCCGTCGTAAAGGCCCTTGTTGCCCTCGATCAGGCCGAGAGCGGCGCCCGCCATGCGCGTCGCGAACGTGTCCTCGATTTCCCGCGCGGACATGGTGTGGAAATCGAGGTTGTGGCAGGGCCGCCCGGCGGCGACGCCGAGCCACAGCGGGTCGATGTAGTCGGGCCCCTTTTTGAACGGCTGCACCGCGACCCCGCGCCGGACGAAGGCGCGCGCGAGGCCGATGGCGAGCGTCGTCTTGCCGGAGGACTTGTGCGCCGCGGAGAGAAAGAGGTGCGCCATGGAACGGCCCCACCGGGCTTCAGGATCCGGACCCTAAGCCGCCCGCGCCGACGCCCGGGGCAGGATCTCGTTCGGCCGCGCGTTCCAAAGCCGCCGGGCTTCGGCTTCGGCCGCGCGCGGCTCGGCGGCGCGCCCCATCAGGCGGAGCGCGATGGCGGCGGTACCGATCACCACCGCTTCCGCGTAGGAGTCCTTGTCCTGGCCGCGCCACAAGGCCGCGAGCCGGGATAAATCCATCGTTTCCTCGTGCGGCGCGCGCGCGAGGCCCTCGATCGCCGGCCAATCTTCGTCGAACTTCGCGCCTTGATGGAGATGCTGCACCTCGACCGGCTTTTCCGGGCGGCGCTCGATCTCGCCGCCTTCCCCCTTGAACACGACCATGTGCGGCTGGCCGAGCCGGAGACAGACGTCGCGGTGAATTTCGCGGTAGTTGGGATGGAAGATGGACTGGATCGAATAGGGCGCATCGAACGGGTTGATCATGCGCGCGAAAGTGTTGACCGGCGAGCGCACGCCGATGATCGCCTTCAGTTCGATGATTTCCTGCAGACGCGGGCTGAACGCTTCGAGCGGCAGGTAGGCGAAGTTGCGCTCGGCGATCTGGCGCGCGGCGTCCTCAAGCGAAAAGGCGACCGGAACGCCGAGCGCGGCGAGCGTCTCGCGCGCGTAAACGCGCCCCGGCGTGTGGCCCTCGGTGCCGTGCATCAGCACGCGCACCCCCGCACCCGCGAGCAGCAGCGCCGACAGCATGAACCACGGCAACTGGCGTTTCTTGCCGGCGTAAGCCGACCAGTCGAGGTCGGCACACGCCCCTTCCGGCACGCGGATCGTTTCCTTGACCGCGCGCACGAAGCCTTCGCCTTCGCCCGCGTCCTCGGTCCGCACCCGCAGCACGCAGAGGAACGCGCCGAGCTGCATCGGCTCGACCTCGCCCCGGAGAATCATTCGCGTCGCCTCCAGCGCCTCCTCGGCGGTCAACGGGCGGGAAAGCGTGGGCCCGCGCGCGATGGTACGCACGTACTTGGCGAAAGGGTGCTCCGTGTTGCTCACGAATCCGCCTCTCTCATGTTACTTCTTACTTCGCCGGAACGTCGGCAAGCGATTCCGGCAGGACCGGCAGAACCTTGATCGCGATCGTCGCCAGCAGCAGCGCCAACCCGACGCCGCCGAGGCCGAGCGCGATTTCGTAGACGCTCGGGACGTAGGGGGCGATGCCGGCATCGAGCACCGATCCCGCCGCTTCCATACCCGGCACCAGAACCAACGGGTAGGCCTGGCCGCCGATGATGATCACGTAAATCTGGGCGATTCCCCCGACCACGGCAAGGACGGCGGCGAGCCCGGCGGCGCCGCGCGACGACGCGGTCGCCGGTGCGAACACCAGCGCGATCGGCACAAGGCAACCGATCCCGACGTGGCCGACCCAGAAGAGCCAGGTGTAGATGCCTCCTTCGGCCAGCAGGAACCGTTCGACCCCCTGCCGCTCCGCGATGTAGAGGTTGGTCAAGTGCTGGACGGCGACGAAATAGAGGGTCGCGGCGAGGAAGATGCCGAGCAGGTTCTTGAGCCGGCGCACCACCTCGTCGCCGAGCGGCCGCCCGGTCCCGGCCGAGGCCGCCATCACCACCAGCAAGAAGATCGCGTGCCCGAAAGCGAGCGACATGGCAATAAACATGGGCGCCATCACCGCCGTGTCGTAAGCCTGGCGCGCGACCAGAAACCCGAAGATCGACCCGGTGCCGGTGGTCAACACCAACCGCCAGAGAAACGCGAACGTGCCGACCGGCTTCGAGAACCGGTTCATGCGCTTTTCCATCATCATCCAGAGATAGACGATCACCACCGCGAAGAAGCCGGTGTAGAGAAAGATGTTCCAGGCGAAGATCGATTTGAAGTTATAGACGGTCATGGCGACGATCAGCCGGTCGGGCCGGCCGAGGTCGAGCACCAGCACCGCGAGCCCGCCGGCCAGCAGCGAAACCGCGAGCACGCCGGAGAGCCGCGCGAGCGGCTTATAGAGCTCCCGGCCGAAGACCGAGGAAATGGACGCGACGTTGAGCGCGCCGGATGCGGCGACGATCAGGAACACCGCGAACACGTGCGGCGTTCCCCACACGATCCGGTTCGACATGCCGGTGACCCAGTGGCCTTCGCTTTCCATGACGTGGGCACCGCCCAATCCGCCGAGAACGAGCAGGCCGAGCGCGCCGGCCAGCGTCAGGAACCCGCGTCCCCAACCCGGATGTTCGCGAAATTCGATGCGCGCGGCGGCGGTCATCCGTTCAATCCCTTGTAGAACACGCCCTGGTCGAGCCCGAGGTCGGCGCGGAGCCGCAGCGCCACGTGGCGGCCGACCGCGCGGGCGATCTCGCTATTCGGGTCGTTGAGATCGCCGAAGATCATGGCGCCGGGGCTTTTCCGCTCGGCCGCCTCGACGCAGGCCGGGCGGCGCCCGGCGTCGAGCCGATGGACGCAGAGCGTGCACGATTCGACCGTGCCCTTGCCGCGCGGCGCGTGCGGTTTCTGCCCGGTGACGTTCTCGTGCACGAAAAACCGCACGCCGAACGGGCACGCCATCATGCAATAGCGGCAACCGATGCAGATATGCTTATCGACCAAGACAACGCCGTCGGCGCGGCGGAACGACGCCCCGGTCGGGCATACGTCGACGCAAGGCGGGTGTTCGCAATGCTGGCACATCACCGGCAGCGTTCGCACCGCCCCGGTCCGGGGATCGTTGAGCGTGACGTTGCGAACCCACTGCGGATCGGTGAGCGGCCGGCCGTGGCCGGTCCAGCCGTTTTCCGTGCGGCAGGCCTCGACCACCGTATCGGCCACTTCCGCGTACCGGGACACGTCCACCAGCAGGCCCCAGCGGGTTTTCGCGGAAACTGGCGTGCCGGGTGCGCGCGCTTCGGAAGGGGCCGGCCCGAGCAGCAGGGTCACGCCCGGCGCCAACGCGACGACCGTCGCCGCCGCGCCTTGCAACAGGGCGCGGCGCGTAAGTTCCATGGTCGCCGCGCCGGTCATGGAGATTTTCTCGCCGGCGCGGACGCGGCCTGGGTCTCCGGCGTCGTCGCGTGGCAACCGAAGCAATCGATCGTGACCGCGGCGTAGCGGTGGCATTCGGCGCAGAATGGCCCGACCGTGCGCGCGCCACCCACGGCGGCAGCCGGTACGGCGTGGCATTCGACGCAACCTTTAAGGCTGTGCTTGCGGCCGCGAATGCCCTTGTGCACGGTTTCGTCGCGCTCGTGATCGAGATAGACCATGTGGTTGCGGCGCATGTCGGCGACCGGCTCGACGCATTCGGTTCCCTTCGCCGCCTTGGGCGGTTTCGGCACCGGCGTGCGCGGGGCGTCGGCGGCAAAAGCCGTCCCGACGACGGCCGCCAGAACGGCAGCCATCAGAAGTCGAACGAGCGCGCGATATCCCGCCATCGTTCCCTTCACAACTCGCCAAGACCCATCTGGATGTAGCCGCTCGGGCAGACATCAGCGCAGATGTGGCAGCCGATGCACTTCTTGTAGTCGGTGTCGACGTAGCGACCGATGGCGTATTGATCCTTCTTCACCCGGTCGATGGCGGTCTGTGGACAATAAATCACGCAATTGTCGCATTCGAAGCACATCCCGCAGGACATGCATCTGTCGGCTTCGGCGATCGTATCTTGCTCGGACAACCCGTTGAACCGTTCCTGGAAGTTGCCGAGCACGTTGTCGGCGTCGATCGCGACCTCGGCCCGGCGGCGGCGCGGAACGTGGCCGAAATGGCCGAGGAAGAGCTTTTCGTGCGTGATAATCTCGATGAACGAACGGTCTTCGTAATTGTGGACGGCAAAGGAAGAGCGGTCGGTACCGTGCACTTCGGTATGATCGTATTCGCCCGGTTCGATGTGATGAGCGCGCAGTTCCTCGAGCAGGCTGAAATGGTGGACATCGACCTTGGGCCGCTTCGGCAGTTCTTCGCCGCGCAGGTAGCGGTCGATCCCCTCGGCCGCGATGCGCGCGTGGCCGATCGCGGTGGTGAGTAGATTGGGCACGATCACGTCGCCGCCGGCGAAATGCTTCCTCTGCCCGGCGAGGCGGTAGTTCCGGTCGGCGTTCATCAGGCCGCGGCCGTTGTCGAACGCCTCGAAGCCGGCGAAATCGCCGGCTTGGCCGGTGGCGCCGACGATCAGGGTGCAGTCGATCTCGAACTCCTCGCCGGCGCGGAGCTTCATCTTGCCCGCCTCCCAGTCGACCGGCGAGACCTTGAGCGCCCGCGCCCGGCCTTCGGAATCGCGGGTTACCTCCACCGGGACGAGGCTTTCGCGGATTTGCACGCCCTCGGCAAGCACGGCGGCGAGTTCGTGCTTGCTCGCCGGTGCCTGGCTGATCGGCCGGCGGTAGATAATCCACACTTCGGCGCCCTGGCGGCGCGCCGCGGTGGCTACATCGTGGGCGGTCTGGCCGAGGATCACATTCTCCGGCCTGTCGTGCGGATGGATGCTGTGGATATGGCCGATCCGGCGCGCGACCGCGGCCACGTCCATCGCGGTGTCGCCGGCGCCGATCACCAGCACCCGCCCGGAAAGATGCTGCAGGCGGCCTTCGTTGAAGGCGCGCAAGAACGAGATGCCGTCGACGCAGTTGGGCGCCTCCGCGCCCGGAATCGCGATCGGCTTGCCGGTTTGCGCGCCGATCGCCCAGAACACGGCGTCGAAACCGCGTTCCAGTTGTTCGACCGAGACGTCCTTGCCGACCCGCACGCCTATCTTTACCTCGACGCCCAGATCGACGATGCGCTTGATCTCGCCGTCGAGCACGTCCTTGGGCGTGCGATAGCCGGGAATGCCGAACCGCATCATGCCGCCGAGCGACGAATAGGATTCGAAGATCGTGCACCCGTGCCCGAGCCGGCGGAGGAAATAGGCGGCCGCAAGCCCGGCCGGCCCGCCGCCGATGATGGCGACGCGCTTGCCGCTTTCCCGCTCCGGCCCGGCAAAGCCGAGCTTGTGGGCGAGCGCCCAGTCGCCGACGTACTGCTCGACGGCGTTGATGCCGACTTGCTCCTCGAGCTCGTTACGGTTGCAACCGGCCTCGCACGGGGCGGGGCAGACCCGGCCCATCACCGCTGGAAGGGGATTGGCTTCGACCATCCGGCGGAAGGCGTATTCCTGCCAGGGCGTTCCCTTGTCGAGCGGTTTGTCCAGCCCGCGCGCAATCTGGAGCCAGCCGCGGATGTCGTGCCCGGAAGGGCAACTGCCTTGGCACGGCGGCGCGCGGTGCACATAGATCGGACATTTGTGCGACCAGCCCGCCTGGAACACGTTCTCCTGAAGGTCGCTCCAGGCGCTTTCGCCTTCCTTGTACCGGAAGTAGCTGGGGGGCCGGCCGGGCTTGGACGTGTAGGTCGGGGACGTCATGGCGCTCTCCCTGCGTCGAAGGTCATCCCGCGAGGATAATGCCGCATGCGCCTGAAGTCATCCGTTCCTTCCCCGGCTATTCGCCAAGCCCCATTTCGATGTACCCGGTCGGGCAGACGTCGGCGCAGATGTGGCAGCCGATGCACTTCTTGTAGTCGGTGTCGACGTAGCGCCCCATGGCCCGCTTGTCTTTCTTCACCCTAAACACCGCCGTCTGCGGGCAGAACACCACGCAGTTGTCGCACTCGAAGCACATGCCGCAGGACATGCAGCGCTTGCCTTCGGCGATGGCTTGTTCCTCGGTGTAATTGACGATGCGTTCCTGAAAATTTCCGATCACCTCGTCCGCGACGATATGGATTTCCTTGCGCTTGGCCCGCTCGACGTAGGGGAAATGACCGAGGAACATGTCGTCGTGCTTGATGATTTCGACGAACGAACGGTCTTCGTAGTTGTGGACCGCAAAATTCGCGTCCGAGGTTCCCCGCGTTTCCTTGTGGTCGTACTCGCCCGGCTCCAATTTACGCTGGCGCAGTTCGTCGAGCAGATTGAACCGGCGCTTGTCCACCTTGGGCCGCTTGCCGAGATCCTGGCCGGCGAGGAACCGGTCGATGGATTCGGCCGCGATCCCGGCGTGCCCGATCGCGGTGGTGAGCAGATGCGGACGCACGATGTCGCCGCCGGCGAAGTGTTTGGGCTTGTCCTTGACCTGGTAGGTGCTTTCGACCGTCATCAGGCCCCTGCCGTTGTCGAAGCTTTCCATGCCCTTGAGGTCGCCGCCCTGGCCGATGGCCGAAACGATCAAGTCGCACTCGATTTCGAATTCGGTGCCCGGCGTCGGCACCGGGGTCATGCCCTTCATGGTGCACTGGCACATTTTCAGCGCGCGCGCGCGGCCGTCCGGCCCCTTGAGTACCTCAAGCGGCATCACGCCGCCCTTGATCTCGACGCCTTCGCGCATGGCGTCCTCGCGCTCGCGCGCCGCCGCGGTCATCTGCTCGACGGGGAAAAGCGAGGTCAGCACCGCCTTGACCCCTTCGCGCCGCATGACGCCGGCGACGTCCTGGGCGGTATGACCGTGAACGACCGCTTCCGGCGCGGGAACGTCGCGGCCGTGGGAGATGTAGCCGAGCCGGCGGGCGACCGAGGCGACGTCGATCGAGGTGTCGCCGCCGCCGACCACCACCACGCGCTTGGCCACGACCTTGAGCCGGCCTTCGTTGAAGGCGCGCAGGAATTCCACGCCGGCGATGCAGTTGGGCGCGTCCCAGCCGGGCACCGGCAGGGGGCGACCGACTTGCGCGCCGATCGCCCAGAAGATGGCGTCGAAATCGCGCTCCAGTTGTTCGACCGGCACGTCCTTGCCGACGCGCACGCCAGTCTTGACCACGACGCCGGTGTCGACGATGCGCTTGATCTCGGCGTCGAGCATGTCGCGCGGCGTGCGGTAACCGGGAATGCCGTAGCGCATCATGCCGCCGAGTTCGGGTTGCGATTCGAACAGCGTCACGCCGTGGCCGCGTTCGCGCAAGTAAAGCGCCGCCGACATGCCCGCCGGGCCGCTGCCGATGATGGCGACCTTCTTGCCGGTTTCCTTTTCCGGCTTGGTGAAGGTCATATTGTGATGGATCGCCCAGTCGCCGACATACTGCTCGACCCCGTTGATGCCGACGAAGTCGTCGACCGCGTTGCGGTTGCAGCCGGTTTCGCATGGCGCCGGACACACCCGGCCCATGACCGAGGGAAACGGATTGGCCTTGGCCATGCGCCGGAACGCGTATTCCTGCCACGTCATGCCGGCGACCGGCGGTTTGTCGATGCCGCGCGCGATCTGAAGCCAGCCGCGAATGTCGTGGCCGGAGGGGCAGCTGCCCTGACACGGCGGCGTGCGGTGCACGTAGGTCGGGCACTTGTGCGACCAGCTCGCCTGGAAAATCTGGTGCTGCAGGTCGCGCCATTTGTTCTTGCCGTCCTCGTAACGGCGGTAGGTCAGAGCCTTCTCGGCCTTTTTCGGCGTTTCAACGTTCATGGCGCGTCCCTTTCACTGAATTCCGAATTACATCGTCTTTGCCGGTTCGATCCGGATCGCGTTGCTCACCAGCTGATGCACGCTGACGATCATGTCCATGTCCATGCCGTATTCCGGCAGAACCTTGGTGAATTGACTCTTGCAGATGGCGCAGATGGCGGCCATGTGGGTGACGCCGCGCCCGGTTACGACTTCCTTGAGCGCCTGCATCCGGGGCATGGCGCCCTTGACCCGAAGCTCGATCAAGTCGTCGGTGAGCAACCCGCCGCCGCCGCCGCAACAGAAGGTCTTTTCGCCAATGGTATCGGCGCGCATGTCGACGAAATTGTTGCAGCAGGCCTTGATGATTTCGCGCGGAATGCGGAACTGCCCGCCCGGTTCCGCGCCCATGCGCGAGCCGCGCGCGACGTTGCAGGAATCGTGGAAGGTGATGACCTTGTCGTCGTTCTTGGACTTGTCGAAGGTGATGACACCTTTCTGGATCAGGTCGTAGGTAAGCTCGCAAATGTGCTGCGGCGTCGGGTAGGCCGGATCGAGGAAATCCCACGGGCCCGCGAGCGTGTTGAGGAAGCTGTAGGCGACGCGCCAGGCGTGCCCGCATTCGCCGAAGACGATGCGCTTGACGCCGAGATCGAGCGCGGCCTGGCGGATGCGAAGCGCGATCTTTTGCATCTGCTCGTAGGAGCCGACGAACAGGGCGAAATTGGCGGCCTCCGAGGCGAACGACGATACCGTCCAGCGGATGCCCGCCTGGTGGAACACCTTGGCATAGCCCATCAAGCCTTCGATGTGGGGCGAGGCGAAGAAATCCGCCGACGGCGTCACCAGCAAGACCTCGGCGCCTTTCTCGTTCAGGGGAATCCGGATGCGCACGCCGGTTTCCTCTTCCATGTCGTCTTCAAGGCCTTCGAGCGTCGCGCGCAGCGCCTTTTCCTGCAGACCCAGGTTGTTGCCGAACTTGTGGACCTTGCCGATGATTTCGTTGCTGTACTTCTGGCCCATCCCGATGTGGTCCATGATCTCGCGCCCGGCCATGGAAATTTCCGCGGTGTCGATGCCGTAGGGGCAGAACACCGCGCAGCGCCGGCACTGCGAGCACTGATGGAAATAGGAATACCAGTCGTCGAGCACTTCGCGCGTCAAGTCCTTGGCGCCGACGAGCGCGGGAAAGAACCGGCCGGCAAGCGTGAAATGGCGGCGGTAGACCTGGCGCAGGAGGTCCTGGCGCGCGACCGGCATGTTCTTGGGATCGCCGGTGCCGAGGAAATAGTGGCACTTGTCGGTGCAGGCGCCGCACTTGACGCAAGAGTCGAGAAAGACCCGGAGCGCGCGCGAGCGTTCCAGCAACTCGCCCATCTTGGCGATCGCCTTGTCGTGCCAATCCTCGACCAACTCCCCCGGAAAGCCGAGCGGCTGCTGGTGTTCCGGCTTGGCGACAAACGGCTTGGAGTGCGCCATCGCATTTTCCGCAATGGCCGGAATCACGAGATCGTCCGTCAACTCGGGCTTGGTGTATTGGGGCGCGGCCATGAATGGGATTCCCTAGGGCCGGCCCTGGTCGAGCGCCGCCGCCCAGCGCGCGAGATGGCGGCGCGAGCGCGCATCGTCGACCTGATTGCGGGTCGGGCTGAAGAACACGCCGGGCGCGTGCAGGAGCTTGCTGAACGGAAACACGATCATCAGCACCGCGACCAAGGCGAGATGAACGAGAAGGAAGGGTTCCGCCGGCAACGGCTGCCAATCGAACCGCATCAGGCCGAGGGCGAACGCCTTGAGGGCGACGATATCGGTCCGCTCCACGTATTTGAGCGCCAGCCCGGAAAGCCCGATGCCGGCCAGCAGCGCCAGCATCAGGTGATCGGAAAGGGACGAGATATAGCGCACCCGCTCGACCAGGAACCGGCGCGCCCATAACCCGGCGAGCCCGGCGACCATGGCGAAACCGGCGTATAGGCCGAAGGGCTGGATCAGCTTGACCCATTCCCAGACGGGCTCCTGGAAATAACGCAGATGGCGCAGCAGGACGAGCACCAGCGCCGCGTGGAACAGGGCGGCGAACAGCCAGATCCACTTGTTCGACTTGAACAGGCTTTCGAACAAGACGACTTCGCGCGCGAGGCGGAAGGCGACCCCGCTTTTGGTCAGCGGCGCGGGCGGGGTCGGAATCTTGAGCGGCGCGGGAGTCTTCGCGTAGAGCCAAATCCGGTAAGCGAGGCCGAGGCCGAACACCGCCGTCGCCGCGTAGAAGAGAAGGGCATAGGTGACGGTCAGCGCGGTCATGTCCATACTCCTGGCGCGGCCGGATGCGCGTCTTGCGCCTGCGCCCGCCTAGCGGCGGGACGCGCCCATGCCTGGACCTTTCGGCCGGAAGCGTTGCGTGCTTCCGGCCCTTGGCGCGCTCAGACGCAACCGGTCGGCTTGGGCAGGCCGGCGATTTTGCACGCCTGCTTGGCCGGCCCGTAGGGGAACAGGTCGTAAAGGTACTTGTTGTTGCCCTTCTCCGGTCCGAACTTTTCTTTCATCGCTTTGGTCAGCACGCGGATCGCCGGGGCGATCTGGTATTCGTTGTAGTAGTCGCGCAGGAAGTTGACCACTTCCCAGTGCTCGTCGGTCATGTTGACGTTCTCGGCCTGGGCGATAGCCGCGGCGATTTCTTTGCTCCAGATACTGAGGTCTGTGAGATAGCCCTCTTCATCGGTCTCGATGGTGTTTCCGTTAACGGTGTATGGCACGATACAGTCTCCTCTCTCTGCGATGTTGGACCGCGCTAGCGGCTGAAGTGGTTCAAAGCCACGAATTGACCGTTCTCTTGGCAACGGCGAGGTCGACGAACCCGCCGTAATCGACGACCTTGATTCCGCCGATGACCCGGGTTTCTTCCAGACCGCGCGCCTTGAGGTCCGGCCCCAGAACGTAGATGTCATGGGTCCGGGTCGCGGCCTCGACCTTGGCCGATTGGGCCGTTCCCGCAAGCGCCCCGTAGACGCCGTCCTCGATCAGCAGGATCGCGCTGCCCGGGGCCGCGAGTCGGAGGCAGGAATCGAGCGCGTTGCGCTCGAAGGGCGATTTGTTGACCGTGTGCAGCATGCGCGATGCGCCTCGATTCAGCCGGTGATCAGAACGTCCTGCTCGGCCATCAGCTTGCCGAGCTCGGCCGCGGGCACGACCTGCACCTTGACCACGAAATCGTCGGGCGTCAGCCCGCGCGCTTCCATCGATTCCTTCTCGACGTAGAGCTTCTCGATGTCGTAGCCCGCGAGGGCGCGGAACGTCGGCGAGAAGTTCTTCATGCCGAGTTCCTTGGGATCGTGGCCCTTCTTGATCTGGAATACGCCGTCGTCGAGGAAAGCGACCGACGTGTCCTGGTCGAAAGCGGCCGAAATCAGCACCGATTCCAGAATCTCGAGCGGGTAGATGGTACCATAGGGCGCCTTGCGGTTCACGAACATGAACTTCTTGACGACGCCTTCGGTTTCGAAAACGGGTTCTTCGCTCATCGCGCTTTCTCCCTCAGTCGCCGAACACCAGCAGGCGGTCGGCGGCGATGCCGAGCTCGGTCAACTGGCCAAGGCCCGAAATCCGGAACCCTTCCGCCAGGACCTGGTCCTTGATGCCCCGGCGCAGGCCCGCCGCGACGCACACCACCAGGTCCACCTTGTGCGCCTTCGCCATATCGCCCCACAGCTTGACCAGGTTGCGGTCATCCGATTGCGGTTCGGACAGCTTGTTGGCGTTGTTGACGCCGTCGTAATAGAAGAACACGCGCATCACCTGGTGGCCCTTGGCGATCGCGGCCTTGGCGAACTGATAGGCCGAATCGGAGGCCTGGTGGTTGAACGGTCCTTCGTTGACCAGAATGCCGAATTTCATCGCCGCGATCTCGGTCTGTTCGATAATGCCGACGCTTCAGGTCGCGCCCCGATGGCCTCTCGCCATCGGGGTACGAATCGTCGCGGCCTCAGAAGTGCACGTGACTGGAAGCGTTCAGGCTCGCCCGGCCGCCGCGCCAATCGTCGATGTGGTACTTGGTGAACGGCAGACCGGTCAACTCGAAGAACCGGGGCCAGCCGATGCGGTCGATCCATTCGTTCATCCGCTCCCACGCCCGGGCGTTTTCCTTGTAGGCGTAGAGGATGGTTTTGACCACTTGGGCGACCTCGGGCCAGCGCGGCGGGTTGTTGGGCAGTCCGGCCGCCACCAGCTTGTGGAACGCCGGCTTCGAGCGGGTGCTGGAATGCTTGCCGCCGACCCAGATCGCGAGCTTGGAGTTTTCCGGGTCGTTGATCTGCATCGGCGGGCACGGCGGATAGCACGCGCCGCAACAGATGCACTTGCGTTCGTCGACCTCAAGCGAGGGCTTGCCGTTGACCAGCGCCGGACGGATCGCGGCGACCGGGCAGCGCGCGATCACCGCCGGGCGTTCGCACACGTTGGCGACCAGATCGTGGTTGATCTTGGGCGGCTTGGTGTGCTGGACGTTGATGGCGATGTCGCCCTGGCCGCCGCAGTTGATCTGGCAGCACGAGGTCGTGATTTTGACCCGGTTGGGCATTTCCTCTTTCTTGAACTCTTCGTAGAGCTCGTCCATCAGCGCCTTGACCACGCCCGAGGCGTCGGTGCCGGGGATGTCGCAGTGCAGCCACCCTTGGGTGTGGGAGATCATGGATACCGAATTGCCGGTGCCGCCGACCGGGAAGCCTTCGGCTTCCAGCTTTTCAATCAGGGGCGCCACCTTCTTTTCGTCGGCGACGCCGATCTCGATGTTGGAACGCGCCGTGAAGCGCATGTGCCCTTCGCCGTACTTGTCGACGATTTCGCAAATTTTGCGGATGGTGTAGACGTCCATCTGCCGCTGGGTTCCCGCCTTCACGGTCCACAGCTGATCGCCGTTCTTGGCGACGTGATGGAGTACGCCCGGCCGCGGCCGGTCGTGCCACGCCCACTGGCCGAAGTTCTTGCGCATCAATGGATGCATCAAGGGCATCGGGTCGGGCACGCCGCATTCGTCGGGCATGCGCGGCGGCGGTGCCTTGGGCGCCTGCATTTGCGGGGTGGCTTGCGGGGTCGGCGCTTGCGGTTGGCTCATGGCTGTCGGTCCCGGTCGGATGGGGTTATTCGGCGGCGGCGGCTTTGGGTGCCTCGGCCGACGCCTTGGCGGCTTGGCGCGCCTTCCACTTTTCCACTTCCTCGTCCCAGCCATCGAGGCGGACGTAGGAACTGGTGCGCGGATGGATGACCATGTTGGCGTCGGGTTCGAGGCCGATGCCGTCGAGGAAGTTGACCAGGCCGATGCGCTCGATCATCTCGCCCAGGCGCTCGTGGTCGAGGGCGTTTTCCGCCCAGAACTCGAGCACGCGGCGGCCGAGATCGACGAGCTTTTCGTAGTCTTCCTCGGTTTCGAGACGCATGAATGGCACCAGCACGGTACCCATCAGATCGCCGATCTTGAGCGAACGCTTGCCGCCCGCGAGCACCGTCGCGCCGCGTACCTTGCCCGGCTTCAGCGCCTTGGTCAGCACGTTGATACAGTGCATGCAGCGCACGCAGCTCTTGTTGTCGACGTCGAGGGTATCGTCGTCGTTCAGGCTCAGCGCCCGGGTCGGGCACATATTGATGACCTGGTCGATGATTTCCTTGCGGCCGCGCTGCTTGACCGCCTTCTTGAACTCGTCCTGATCGACCTGCATGTCGTCGGCCCAGGTGCCGAGCACGGCGAAGTCGGACCGGTGCGAGGCATTGACGCAGTCGTTGGCGCAGCCGGAGAACTTGAACTTGAACTTGTAGGGCAGCGCCGGCCGGTGCATCTCCTCGAGCAGCGAGTTGATCGTCATCCGGTGCGCCTTCTGCTCGTTATAGCAGGACTGCTCGCAGCGCGCGGCGCCGACGCAGCTCATGGACGTGCGCACGCCCGCGCCCGCGCCACCGAGGTCGAAGCCGATCTCGTTCAGTTCGTCGAAGCAGGCCTGAACCTTGTCGGTCCGGATGCCCTGGAACATGATGTCGCCCGACTGGCCGTGGAAGGCGATCAGCCCGGAGCCGTACTTTTCCCAAATGTCGCACAGCTTGCGCATGGTGGCGGTGTCGTAATGCATGCCCGCCGGCGGCTGGACGCGGAAGGTGTGGAATTCGGAGGATTCGGGGAACTTCTCGCGCACTTCCGAGAAACGAGGGATGATGCCGGCACCGTAGCCGCGCACGCCGACCGTGCCGCCTTTCCAATAACCCTTGCGCGTTTCGTAGGAGTGCTCGAGCTGGCCGAGCAGGTCCTTCATCATCGGCGCGTATTGTTTGTCCTCGGACTGGGCGAGGCGCTTCAAGCCGGTGACGAAACTCGGCCAAGGGCCGCTTTCGAGCTGATCGAGTAACGGGGTCGCCGGCATCGCCTTGCCGGACTTGGCGGTGGTATCTTGAGCCATTGGTTCCTCCCTCGCGGCGCGCGTAAAAAATAACGTGCACTTGCTCCCGGCGCGGTCGACCTGCGAATGTGAATCAGGTGCAGCCGGCCTAACCAATCGAACGATAGACGATGGATCATAGGTGACTAAAATCTAATATGCAATATTCTTAATGTGCCTTTGCACATATGGTTTTTGTTCGCATGGATTCCAACCTGCCCACGCAAGGTCCTTTCGCGCTCGCGGAAAAAGCGCCATACGCCCGTTGGCGTGATATGAAGCTATCCGCATATCCTTTTAATAAGGAAAGATTTTTTGTGAGAATAGCCGACCCGATCGACCCCTCGGGCTCCGAGCGCGCCGAAGCCGCTGAAATTGTGCGATGCACAAATTTTTTTCTATACCGGACGCCGGCGAAAGGCATGCCGGGGCGCGACGTCGCCCAGGGCCTCGCCCGGGCGTTCGGTCTACGCCGGCTCGATTCCAACCCCATGGCCGACGACGACGGCCTCAGCCAGGTAACCGTGCGGAAAGGCGGCGCGAAGCGCTACATCCCCTATACCGACCGCCCGATTCAATGGCACACCGACGGCTACTACAACGCGCCCGATCGCCAGATCCGGGGCTTCCTGCTCCACTGCGAACAGAGCGCGGCCGAAGGCGGCGAAAGCCGGATCATGGACCACGAGATCGTCTACATCCTGCTGCGCGAGCGCGACCCGGACCTGGTCGCCGCGCTCTTCCATCCCGAAGCCATGACCGTCCCCGCCGACGAAGCCGACGGGCGCGAACCGCGCCCCGCGCGCACGGGCCCCGTCTTTTCGGTCGATCCGGCGAGCGGCGCGTTGCACATGCGCTACACCGCGCGGACCCGCAGCATCGTCTGGCTCGACGACGCGCGCGTGCGCGCCGCCGCCGAGGCGTTGACCGATATCCTCGACGATCCCGCCTCGCCCTATGTGGTCCGCCATCGCCTCGAGCCGGGCGAAGGCGTCATCTGCAACAACGTGCTGCATGGGCGCACCGCGTTTCGCGACGACGCGGCGCATAAGCGGCTGGTCTGGCGGGCGCGCAGCTACGACCGGATCGCGACGGTTTGAGAACGCAGAAGGAGGCTTCCGTGGCGCTTTACACCATTCGCGGCGAAATCGATGCTTTCGACGCGCCCTGGGGCAAGAAAATCGCCCTCCAGAAGGTCGAGTACGAGGGCGGCCTCAACCTGCTCCGGGTCAGGATCAAGGAAGGAAGCCGCTTCACGCTCCTCGACCTCGATCCCGCGAGCGCGAAACGGCTCGCCGATGCGCTTGCCGCCTGGGCCGACGAGGCGTCCGCGTCATGATCGATCCCGGCCTCTTCTCGGCTTTCGTCCTCGCCGTCGCGGTCCTCATGCTCACGCCCGGACCGAACGTCGCGCTGATCGTCGGCAACAGCGTCGCTTTCGGGTCGCGCTACGGCCTGCTCACGGTCGCCGGGACCAGTTCGGCCATGGCCGCGCAGATCGCCCTCACGGCGTTCGGCATGGCGGAACTGCTCGCCGGCGCGGGTCGGTGGTTCGACGCGATCCGTTGGGTCGGCGTCGCTTATCTCGTGTACCTCGGCGTCGTCCAGTGGCGGGCCCCGATTCCCGATTTGTCGGAAGTTGCCGCCCGCGTCGTGTCGCGCCGCAAGATTTTCGGCCGCGCGCTGGTCGTCGCCCTCACCAATCCCAAGGTGCTGTTTTTTCTCGGCGCGTTCTTTCCCCAGTTCGTCGATCCGAGCCGGGCGATCGGTCCGCAAATGGCGATCCTGTCGGCGACGTTTCTCGCCATTGTCTGCGTCGTCGATATCGGATGGGCGCTGACGGCGGGACGCGCGCGGCAGTTGTTGGCCACCCATGCCCGGGCGCAAAACCGGATTTCGGGCGCGTTGCTGATCGCGGCCGGGATCGGCCTCGCCTTCGCGCGCAGCAAATAGCGGACGGATATCCTCCGGCCGGCATATGGACCGATCGCACGTCCTGATCGTCGTTGTCTTTCTCGCCACCTACGCCGGCATGGCGTTCGGGCGGGTGCCCGGCCTCAAGATCGACCGCACCGGCATCGCGCTGATGGCGGTCGCCGCCCTGCTCGCGTTCGGCGCGACCGACGTCGCGGCGATCGGGCGCGCGGTCGACGCGCCGACACTTCTTCTGCTGTTCGCCTTGATGCTGCTGTCCGCCCAGTTCGCGGGCGCCGGGTTCTACGACGTCTGCGCCGCCGCCGTCACCGGGGCGCGCGCCTCGCCGACCGTCCTTCTCGGCCTCACGGTCGCGGTCGCCGGCGCGCTCTCGGCGGTGCTCGCCAACGACATCGTGGTTTACGCCATGACTCCCCTTTTGTGCGCCGGGCTCAAGGCGCGCGGTCTCGATCCCAGGCCCTTCCTCGTCGGCCTCGCGGGCGGCAGCAACGCCGGCTCGGCCGCCACCATCATCGGCAATCCGCAGAATATCCTGATCGGGCAGCTGGGCGGCCTCGATTTCTGGGAATTCATCGCCGCCTGCGGCGTTCCGGCGCTGATGGCGATGGCCGTCGTGTTCGCCGTGACCCGTTTCGTCTGGCGCGAATCCTTCGCGACGGCGGGCGGCGTCGAACCCGCGGCCGCGCCGTTGCCCGAATTCGATCGTTGGCAGACGGCGAAGGGCTTGGCCGCCGCGCTGGCCCTCGTCGCCCTGTTTCTCACGCCGGTTCCGCGCGAAATCGGCGCGCTCGCCATCGCCGCGCTGCTGCTCGCGAGCCGAACGATGGCCAGCCGCGCGATGATCGGCGCGGTCGATTGGCATCTGCTTTTGCTGTTCGCGTGTTTGTTCACGGTAACCGCTGCTTTCGCCGGCACCGGCCTCGCGGCGGACGGCCTCGCCTGGCTCGGGGCCCGCGCGCTTTTGCCCGATAACATCGCGGTGCTGGCGCCGCTCGCGCTGGTGTTGAGCAACGGCATCGGCAACGTCCCGGCGGTGATCCTGTTGATGGCGGTGTGGACGGACGCGAGTCCGGGCGCGCTCTACGGTCTTGCGCTGCTGTCGACGCTCGCCGGCAATTTCCTCATCGTCGGCAGCCTCGCCAACCTCATCGTCGCCGAACGGGCGGCCGTCGCGGGCGTGGCGCTGACGTTTCGCGACTTCGCCCGCGCCGGCGTGCCGATGACGCTGTTGTCGATGTCGTTCGCCGCCCTCTGGCTCGGCATCGGCGGCTGGATGCCTTGGCGCTGAAGCGGTCGCGCCGTCTTTACATCTGGAACGCGTCCTTGGCTTTCGCGCCGCCGGCGGGAATCCGACAGGTGGCAGTGGTGCCGCGATTGGGCAGCGATTTCAGTTCGAACGTGCCGCCGTGCAGTTCGATCAGGCGCCGCACCAGGGTCAGCCCCAGTCCGGCCCCACCGGTTCCGGCGTTACCGGTTCCGGCGCCGCCGGCCCCGGCGTTGCCGACGCCCGCCGGGCGGACGGGCACCACCTTTTCGAACGCCTTATGCACCCGCTCCAGGTCCGCGAGCGGGATACCGACGCCGGTGTCGGCGACGGCGAAGACCATTTCGTCCCCTTCGCGCGCGGCGAGCAGCCGCACGCCGCCGCGCGGCGGCGTGAACGCGATGGCGTTGCTGAGCAGATGGAAAAGAACGTGCTTGAGGCGCTTTTCGTCCGCCCGGAGCCAGCCGATGTCGTGCGGCGCGTCGAATTCCAGGCGCAAATCCCGCTTTCGCGCCCGCTCGCGCACCAGATTCAGCACCGCGACCAGCATGGCGTGAACGTCGACCGCGTCGAGCTCCAACTCCAGCGTGCCCGCTTCGATCGAGGCGAGATCGAGAATGTCCCTCACCACCTCCATCAGGCCGCGGGCCGATTCGTGGATGTGCCGGACGTATTCCGTCTGCCGGGGGTTGAGGGTTCCGAAGTAGCCGGCGTCGAGCGTCTCGGCGAAGCCGATCACGCTGGTGAGCGGCGTGCGGATTTCGTGGCTGACGTTGGCGATGAACTGGGATTTCAGCCGCGCCGCCTCCTCGAAGGCGAGCGCGCGCTCGAGCAGCGTTTCCTCGGTGCGCGCGCGGTCGGTGGCGTCGAGGTAGCCGAGCAGCACGGCCCCGTCCGGCAGGGGCACGGTCGCGTAATCGATCACCGTGTCGTTCGAGCGCTCGATCCGCCCCTCGCCCTTGCGCCGCGACAGCAGCCGCCCGGCGAGCCGTTCGGCGAACGCCGGCCAATCCTCCACGTCGCGGCGGAAGGGGCGCATCGCCTCGATGAAATCGGCGAGCCGCAGGCCGGCGGCGAGGGATTCCGGTTTCAAGTTCCAAAGCCGGGCGAATTCGCGGTTGGCGAGCTTCAGGCGCCCGTCGGCGCCGAACACGGCGACGCCCTCGTGCAGGTTGTCGAGGGTCACGTCCTGGACCCGGGTCGCGGTCTTGAGCGAGGATTTCAACGCAAGCTCCCCGGTCACGTCCTCGTAGACGAACACCGCGCCGCCGCCCTGGCGCGGGCTCGCGCGCATGGACAACACCGTGTCGTCGGGAAGATGGATCAAGGCGGGTTGCGCCGGTTGGGCGAGACGCAGCAGCGCCAGTTGTTCGGCCTTGTAGGCGTGGAAATCGGGAACTTCCGGCAGACGGCGGCGCGCGCGCAGCGCCTCCAGGACTTCGCCCAGATGCGGGCCGGTTTCCAGCCACCGGCGTTCGAGCCGCCACAACCCGGCGCAGGCGGCGTTGCACGCGGCGAGCCGGCCGTCGGCGGCGAACACGGCGACCGGGGTCGCGAGCGATTCCAGGATGTCGGCGGCGAAGGTTTCGCCCTCGGCCGCCGGAGACGGCGCGGCTTCGGACGCCGGGGTCGAGGGCGCGGGCGTTCCGGGCATCGGACGGAACCAAAGCGAATCGGCGACCGTGCCGCCGCCGGCGTCGCGCGCGCGGGTGCCCGCGACCGCGATCGGAATGCCGCCCCGCGTGACCACCGTATCGAAAATCGTGCCGTCGCTCCTCAGGCGTTCGGTCGCGCGAGCGAGCGTTTCGGCGTCGGCGGGGGGAAGCGCGGCCAGCACGTCGGCGAAGCGGAGCGCGTGCCCGTCGGCGCCGAGGCCGAGCAGCCGCGCCAAGCGGCGCGAGCAGAATTCGGTGCCGCGCGCGCCCTCGAACACGAAACTCGCGTCCGGACAAGCGGCGAGCAGCGCGCGGGCCCGGTCGGCGTCCTCGGCGGCGAGCAGGGCCCGGTTGGACGCCCGCTCGGCCGCGCGCTTGTAATAAAGAACGGCGGGCGCGCCCATCAGCAGCGCGATCCCCGCCGTCAGCGCCGGATAGAGCAGGTTTTCGGCCCCCGTCATGGCCGGGAATCTTAGTGGGATTGCGGATTCGGGGCCAAGCCGCGAGCCGGATGGCGCGCCAAGCCGGGCTTCCCGGGAACACGCCGTGGCCGGAACATCCTGGTGTCAAGGCGAATCGGGTTGACGCAGGTCAATGCCGCCGCCCGATCGGCGATTTATTATTTTTAAAATCCCGATTCCATCGATGGAGAACGTCATGAAAACCGTCGTCGCGCTGGGCGCGGTACTCGCGCTTCTCACGCAGGGTCCGGCTTTCGCCGCGAGCCAGGACAAGTACGAACTGGGTCAACCGTATCTCGCCTGGGAGCAGGCCTATCTCAAGGAGTTCCCCGACGCGCAAAAGGTCATGGACCGCATGATCGAAGTTTCGGTCCGCCAGATGAAGGAACCGGAACAGGATATCCTGCACAACCGCATCTGTTCGGCGCTCGCCTACAAGATGGCGCTCGACAGCAAGCTCGCCACGGCCGAGCGCCGGCTTGCGGTCGTCACCGACATCCTCCACAACATCGACAAGGAGGAAAAGGACGCCGTACTGACCAACCCGAAAGTGTTCGGCGAGACCGCGGCCATGGTCGCCCGCCTCAGGCAGGCCGGCTACTTCAAGGACGCGCCGCGTTTCTGGGCGGACGAGGCGGTGCTCAAAAATCCCAAGGTCGGCGGCAATCGTGCCCTCGTGCATCATCTGACCAGCGCGTTGGCCGCGGGCGAAATCCTGAAAACCGTCGACGGCTTCTCGGCCAAGGACATCGACCGCGTGCAGGCCGCGATCGTCGGCCACTCCACCGGCTACTGGTACTTCCGCCAGTCGATCGACGACGCCGCCGGACGCAAGGCCGCGTGGGAGGCCCTCTACCCCGAACCGGAAGGCGATATCGCCCGCATCGCCCACGACGCGGATTTGATTTCCCAGTTCGCGCCGGAATCGGTCGTGCCCGACGGCAGCAAGTGGCGCACGCTCGCCGCCAAGCGTTGGGGCGCCAAGGGGGCGGTCGAGGAAGCGCACGTGGTCTATTACGTGTTCTTCCGCCTGTTCGAAGAGGCCAAGACCGAACCCGGCAAGGCGCTGGCGCGCGAACAGTGGGAGCAAATCCGTCCCGAGTTGCTGAAGTTGATGCAACTCAAGGCCGGCGACGATCCGGTCAAGATCTTGGGCGTTCCCAAGGTCTTCCACGGCTCGTAACGCTTCGAGACTGGACACCCGAGCGCCGATTCGGTCCAATACGCGCGGGGTCCGTTTCGAACCTTCTTTGAACGTAGGGAGAAGCCGTCATGTCGAACCGCTTCCGTCGCGCGTTGGCCGGGCTTGCCGCCGCAACGGCGTTCCTGGCCGGGTCCGTGTCGGCCGCCGCACTCGAGGACAAGGTCGTCATCGTGACGTCGTTTTCGAAGGACCTGACCGCGCCTTATCAAAAGGCGTTCCAGCAGAAATACCCCGGCACCAAGGTCGAGGTGCTCAACAAACAGACCAACGCCGGCATCAAGTTCCTGCAGGAAACCGCGTCCAACAACCAGACCGACCTGTTCTGGGCTTCGGCGCCGGACGCGTTCGAAGTGCTCAAGAACGAAAAGCTGCTGCAGCCCTACCGGCCGAAGGCCGCCGGCATCGCCGCCAAGATCGGCGCGTTCCCGGTCCACAACCCGGACGGGTTCTATTCCGGTTTCGCCGCGTCGGGTTACGGCATCATGTACAACACCCGCTACATGGCGGCGAAGAAGCTTCCGGCGCCGAAGGAATGGGCGGACCTCGAAAAAGCGGTCTATTTCGATCACGTGGCGATTTCGGCGCCGTCGCGTTCCGGCACCACGCACCTGACCATCGAAACCATCCTGCAGGGCGAGGGCTGGGACAAGGGTTGGGCGACGGTCAAGGCGATGGCCGGCAACTTCGCGCAGGTCACCGAACGCAGCTTCGGCGTGCCCGACGGCGTCAACAGCGGCACCTTCGGCATCGGCATCGTCATCGACTTCTTCGGATTCTCCTCGGCGGCGAGCGGCTTTCCGGTCGAGTTCGTCTACCCGACGGTGACCACCCTGGTGCCGGCCAATGTCGGCATCGTCAAGAACGCGCCGCACCCGCGCGCGGCGGAAGCGTTCATCGAATTTCTGCTCTCGCCCGAAGGCCAGGAAATCCTGTTCGACAAGGGCATCATGCGCTTGCCGGTGCTGCCCGCGGCCTACGCCCAGGCGCCGGCCGGCATGCCCAATCCGTTCAAGGATTCCTCGATCGGAGCGGCGGTCAAGTTCGACACCGTTCTTTCGGAAGGCCGCTACAACCTGGTCAATTCTTTGTTCGACCAAATCATCACCTTCCGCCTCAACGACCTCAAGGCGGCGACCAAGGCAATCCACGAAGCCGAAGCCGCGCTCGCCAAGAAACCGAACGCGGCGGCCAAGGCGATGATCGCCGAGGCGCGCTCCCTGATCGCGGCCATGCCGATCAAGGAGGCGGAAGCCAACGACCCCAAGCTCGCCGGCGCGTTCAAGCCGGTCGAAAAGGGGCAGAAGCCGGCCGAGCGCCAGGCCCAGATCGAGGAACGCTGGGACGCGTTCGCCAAGGCGAATTACGCCAAGGCCAAGGATCTGGCGGAAAAAGCGCGGAAGATGCTGTAGCGTTGCCGTTCACCGGGACCGCGCCGGTTGCCGCGAGGCGATCGGCGCAGGCCCGACCATTGGAAAGAACGGCCGCCCGCGCGCATGACCGACGCCGTCATTACTGTCGCCCGCCCGCGCATCCAGTGGGGTCGCGCTACGGTCGCGCTCGCGGTCGCGGTTTTTTTGCTCGTGTTTCTGGTGATCCCGGTCGTGCGCGTAATCTTCGTCGCTTTTCTCGACCCGCACACCGGCGCTTTCACCCTGATCAACTTCGTCGACTTCTTCAACACGTCGCTGTTCCTGGAATCGTTCTGGAATTCGATCTACGTAGCGGGCATGGCGGTGATCTGCTCGACGCTGATCGCGCTGCCGCTCGCCTATTTCACCACCCGCTTCAATTTCAAGGGCGCGGTGTTGATCCAGAGCCTCGGCTTTATTCCCCTGATCATGACCCCGTTCGTCGGCGCGGTGGCGATGCAGATGATCTTCGGGTCGAATGGGACGCTCAATCTGCTGCTTGGCGACTGGTTCGGGATCAACGTCCCGTTCATGCGGGGACTTAACGCCGTCATCTTCGTGCAAAGCATCCATTATTTCCCGTTCATCCTGATCAACCTGTCGGCGAGCCTGGTGACCATCGACCGCACCATGGAGGAGTCGGCGCAGAACCTCGGCGCCCACGGTTTCCGTCTGTTCCGGCGCGTGGTCTTTCCGCTGGCCATGCCCGGATACGTGGCCGGCGCCTCGATTGTGTTCCTCAAGGTGTTCGACGACCTCGGCACGCCGCTGTTGCTCAACGTCAACAACATGCTCGCGCCGCAAGGGTACTTGCGCATCACCACCATCGGCATCAACGACCCGATGGGCTACGTGATCTCGGTATTGCTGGTCGTCTTTTCGCTCGGCGCGGTTTGGGGCGCGCTGTTGACGCTGCGCGGCAAGGACTACGCCACCACGCAGAAGGGCGGCGGGGGGTTAAGCAAGCGCGACCTGCGCCCGTGGGAGCAGGTCGGCTGCTACGCCGTGGTCGCCTTCATCCTGCTGGTGGTGCTGTCGCCGCACATCGGCCTCTTGCTGCTCTCCTTCGGCACCGTTTGGTCGTTCGCGCCGCTGCCGGACGCCTACACCATGGCCCACTACGCCGAGGTGTTCAAAACCTCGCCGCAGTTCATCACCAACACCCTTCTCTATTCGTCGGTCGCGGCCCTGATCGACGTCGTGCTCGGCACCGCCATCGCCTACATCGTCATGCGCACCGATTTGGCCGGCCGGCGCTGGCTCGATTACGTCGCCATGTCGGCGATCGCCATTCCGGGCCTGGTGCTCGGGATCGGCTATTTGCGCACGTTTTACGATTTTCAGTTGCCGTGGAGCGGCCAATCGCTCGCCTCCTGGTGGGTGATCCTGGCGATCGCGCTTTCGGTGCGGCGCCTGCCCTACGCGCTCCGCGCCTGCAGCGCGGGCCTTCATCAGGTGAGCGAGGCGCTCGAGGAATCGGCCGAAAACCTCGGCGCCACCAAATGGCGCACGATCAAGCGCGTTGTCGTGCCGCTGATGCTGGGCGCGATACTCGCCGGCTTCGTCACCAGTTTCGCGACCGCGGCGGTCGAACTGTCCACCACCATCATGCTGGTGACGAGCGAAACCGACGCACCGCTTTCCTATGGCATCTATGTCTTCATGCAAACTCCGGCGGGCCGGGGCGCCGGCGCGGCGCTCGGCGTGATCGCGGTGGTGATCGTCGGCCTGGCGACGTATCTTTCCCACCGCGTCATCGAGGAAAGCAGCCGGTCCCATACAATGACCGCGCCATGAAGCCGGATACCCAACCCGCGCCGCGCGCCGCCGGAATCATCCTGGATCGGGTCCGGATCGCGTTCGGCAAAAA
This sequence comes from Rhodospirillales bacterium, assembly GCA_016872535.1. Lineage (NCBI taxonomy): Bacteria > Pseudomonadati > Pseudomonadota > Alphaproteobacteria > Rhodospirillales > Rhodospirillales bacterium. The sequence continues at coordinate 71,336 of VGZQ01000001.1, forward strand.
CGTCGTCATCAAGGACGTGAGCCTGAAAATCGCGCCGGGCGAGTTTTTCGCGTTCCTCGGGCCGTCGGGATCGGGCAAATCAACCTTGCTGCGCGCTATCGCCGGCTTCGGACCGCCGCCGGACGGGCGTATCCTCATCGGCGACGAGGATGTGACCCGTCAGCCTCCCTGGACCCGCAACGTCGGCATGGTATTCCAGAGCTACGCGCTCTGGCCGCACCTGAACGTGCGCAAGAACGTCGCCTTCGGGCTGGAGGAGCGGCGCCTGCCCGCAGACGAAATCCGCGAGCGGGTCGATTGGGCGCTCAAGCTGGTCGGGCTCACCGAATTCGGCGAACGGCGGCCGTCGCAGCTGTCGGGCGGCCAGCAGCAGCGGGTGGCGCTGGCGCGCACCATCGTCATCCGGCCGCGCGTGCTGCTGCTCGACGAGCCGCTCTCCAACCTGGACGCCAATTTGCGCGTGACGATGCGCCGCGAAATCCGCGAGTTGCAGCGCCGCCTCGACCTCACCACCGTGTTCGTCACCCACGACCAGGAAGAGGCCAACACCGTTTCCGACCGCATCGCCGTGCTCGATGCCGGCGTGATCCAGCAGGTCGGCCGGCCGATCGAGCTTTACGACAATCCTGTCAACCGCTTCGTCGCCAAGTTCCTCGGCACCGCCAACCTGCTCGACGGCGCGATCGAACGAAGCGCGGGCGAAACCGCCTTCCGTTCGACCGGCGGACTGGTCGTTCCGGTCGCGGCGGCGGCGCCGGCGGCGGGCGCGGCGTGCGCGCTCCTGTTCCGGCCGCAAAGCCTGACCATCGCCGCCCCGGCCCAAGCCGCCCCCGACGGCCGCGTCCGTTTCGAGGGCACGGTCGCGCACCGCGAATTCCTCGGCAGCCACGTCCGCTACGCGGTGCGCGTCAACGGCCACGACATCCTGGTCGATTCCAGCCACGATCCGGGCGAGCCGGGTTTCGAGAAAGACGACCGCGTCTCTCTCTTTCTCGATCGCAACCGGACCCGCGTGCTGGCGGTTTAATAGCGATAGGCGTCCGACTTGAACGGGCCGGCCGCGCCGACGCCGATGTAATTGGCCTGGGCGGGCGTGAGCCTGGTGATCTTGGCGCCGAGCTTGTCGAGGTGCAGCGCCGCGACCTTTTCGTCCAGGTGCTTGGGCAGCACGTAGACTTTCTTCTGGTATTTGGCGCCGTTGGTCCAGATCTCGATCTGGGCGAGCACCTGGTTGGCGAAGGAGGCGCTCATGACGAAGCTCGGGTGGCCGGTGGCGCAGCCGAGGTTCACCAGCCTTCCTTCCGCGAGCAGGATGATGCGCTTGCCGTCGGGAAACTCGATTTCGTCCACCTGCGGCTTGACGTTGTGCCACTTGTAATTGCGCAAGCCCGCCACCTGGATTTCCGAATCGAAGTGGCCGATGTTGCAGACGATGGCGCGGTCCTTCATCGTCCGCATGTGATCGACGGTGATGACGTCGATGTTGCCGGTGGCGGTGACGAAGATGTCGGCGCGCGGGGCGGCGTCTTCCATGGTCGTCACCTCGAAGCCTTCCATCGCCGCCTGCAGCGCGCAGATGGGATCGACCTCGGTCACCAGCACGCGACAGCCGGCGTGGCGCAAGCTGTCGGCCGAGCCCTTGCCGACGTCGCCGTAGCCGCAGACCACGGCGACCTTGCCCGCCATCATCACGTCGGTGGCGCGGCGGATGCCGTCGACCAGGCTTTCGCGGCAGCCGTACTTGTTGTCGAATTTTGATTTGGTGACCGAGTCGTTGACGTTGATGGCGGGGAACAGCAGCGTGCCCTTCTTTTCCATCTCGTACAGGCGATGGACGCCGGTGGTGGTTTCCTCGGTCACGCCGCGGATGTGCTTGGCGGTGGCCGAATACCAGCCCGGCTTCTCCGCCAGGCGCTTTTTGATGGCGGCGAAGAGAACTTCTTCTTCCTCGCTCGTCGGCTTGGCGAGGACCGAAATATCCTTTTCCGCGCGCGAGCCGAGGTGCATCAAGAGCGTGGCGTCGCCGCCGTCGTCGAGGATCATGTTGGGCGCGCCGCCGTCGGCCCATTCGAAGATGCGGTGGGTGTAATCCCAATAATCGACCAGGGATTCGCCCTTGACCGCGAACACGGGCGTGCCCTTGGCGGCGATGGCCGCCGCGGCGTGGTCCTGGGTCGAATAGATGTTGCACGACGCCCAGCGGATATCGGCGCCAAGCGCCTGCAGCGTCTCGATCAGGACCGCGGTCTGGATGGTCATGTGGAGCGAGCCCGCGATGCGCGCGCCCTTGAGCGGCTTGGCCGGACCGTATTCGCGCCGGATCGCCATCAGGCCGGGCATCTCGGTTTCGGCGATATTCATTTCCTTGCGGCCCCAATCGGCGAGGGCGAGGTCCTTGATCACGTAATCGGGCGCGGTGGGCATGGCGGAGATTCCGGTTGCGGGGGGCTATGGTCGCGGGAGGGGTGCGGGTTTAGCAGGGCATCCCCCCTTCGGCAAGCCGGGAAAGACCCCTACTCCTGCAGCGCGTTGAAATCGTCGAGCAGCATGGCGATCCGGACCGAATCGACCTGATCCATCATCAGGAGCGCGCGGTGGCGGGCGGCGAGCGAGTCCATGGCGCGGATGCGCTGCTTGACGCGCGGCAGGCTCGCCGCCGCCATGGAGAGTTCGCGGAAGCCCAGGCCCACCAGCAGCGCGGTGTAGCGCGGATCGCCCGCGATCTCGCCGCAGATGCTGACCGGAATGGCGGCGCGCAAGCCGGCCTCGGACGCGAACTGCATCAGGCGCAGCACCGCCGGGTGCAGCGGATCGAACAGGTGCGCGACCGTTTCGTTGGCGCGGTCGGCGGCGAGCGTGTACATGGTGAGGTCGTTGGAGCCGATGGCGATGAAATCGCACACCTTGGCGAGCGAATCGGCGGCGAGCGCCGCGCCCGGCACCTCGATCATCGCGCCGACCGGCGGCAGCTTGTCCTTGTCCGGCAGCCGGCGATGCAGGCGGCGCGCGACCTGTTCCAGGATTTCGCGCGTCTTGCGCACCTCGCCCGCCGTGGTCACCATCGGCAGCAGAATGCGCACCGGCCCGTGGGCGGAGGCGCGGAGGATGGCGCGCAGCTGGGTTTCGAGCGTATCGCGCTTTTGCAGCGAGAGGCGTATGCCGCGCAGGCCCAGCGCCGAAGGCCCGCCGCCGCCGAGACCGTCGGTCAGCGCGGCGGCGAGTTTCTCCGCGCCGACGTCGAGGGTGCGGATGGTGACCGGGCGGCCGCCCATGGCGGCGACGACGCGGGTCAGTTCGCGCGTCTGTTCGTCCTCGCTCGGCAGGTCGTCGCGGTTCATGAACATGAATTCGGTGCGGAGCAGCCCGACGCCGGCGGCGCCGGCCTGGCGAACCGCGTCCATTTCCAGCGGCAGCTCCACGTTCGCCTCGAGAATGATTTCGGCGCCGTCGCGGGTCGCCGCCGGCAAATCGCGCAGGCGGGCGAGCCGGCGCACCTCGCGGTGCCGCTCCTCGCGCCGGCGCTCGTAAGCCGCGAGCGTCGAAGGCTGGGGATCGAGGATCACGCGCCCCGCGTCGCCGTCGACGATGGCGACGGTTCCGTTTTCCGCGTAGTCCACCAGGCCGGCGACGCCGAGCACGGCGGGCAAGCCGAGCGCGCGGGCCATGATCGCGGTGTGGCTTTCCGCGCCGCCGACCGTGGCGGCGCAGCCGACGACGCGTTCGGGATTCAATTGCGCGGCTTCGGCCGGGGTGATCAGGTCGGCGACGATGACCGAGCCCTTGGGCGCGATCGAAAACGGCTTGACCGGATCGCGCGTCAGGTTGCGGATCAGGCGGGTGCCGATGCCGCGGATGTCTTCCAGCCGGGCGGCGAGATAGGGATCGTCCATCGCCGCGAAGGCGCGCGCGATTTCGCCGATCTCCGCGTCGACCGCGGCCTCGGCGTTGACGCGGTCGCGCTCGATCCGCCCGCGCGCCCCGCGCAGCAGGCGCGAATCGCCGAGCATCTGCGCGTAGACGTCGAGCAGGTGGCCCAGTTCCTCGGCGGCGGCGCCGCGCAGGCTCTTGGCCTTGGTCCGGAGCCGGCCGAGCTGGCGCCGGGCGGCGGCGACGGCGGCGTCGAGGCGGGCGAGTTCGGCCTCGACCGCGCGCGCGGCGATCGCGTAGGTCGGCACCTCGACCGAGCCGCTCGCGCGCACGTAGGCCGGGCCGATGGCGATGCCGGGCGACACGCCGAGGCCCTTGAAGCTCCGCTCCGGCCGGCGTTCCGATGACATGGCCGACGACATGGGCGGTCAATCCTTTTCGTCGAACCCGGCTTCGACCAGCGCGACGACCGCCTGCAACGCGGCCGCCGCCGCCGGTCCGCGCGCCTCGATCTCGACGTCCGTGCCCGGGCCCGCCGCCAGCATCATCAGGCCCATGATCGAGCCGCCCGATACCGTCTGTCCCGCGCGCGATACCCGGATGTCGGCGTCGAACTGGGACGCCAACTTGACGAATTTCGCCGCCGCGCGCGCGTGCAGGCCGCGCTGGTTGCGGACGACGACCGTGCGGCGAAGCGCATCGCCCTGGCGCGCCGGAGATCGCTCCTTGTTCATGGCGATGGCTTTCCCCGCGCCCCGGGCCGCTTCGCTCAGGGGGGATCCCGCGTCAACAGCTGCGACGCGACGTTGATGTACTTGCGACCGGCGTCCTGCGCGCTGATCGCCGCCTGGAGAAGAGTCTCCGTCTTGCGCGCGCCGGCCAGCTTGATCAGCATCGGCAGATTGACGCCGGCGATGACCTCGACCTTCGCCTTGTCCATGATCGAAATCGCGAGGTTGGACGGGGTGCCGCCGAACATGTCGGTCAGCACGACGACGCCGTCGCCGGAATCGGCGCGGGCGACCGCCTGCAGGATTTCGGCCCGCTTGGCGTCCATGTCGTCGTCGGGACCGATGCTCACCGCCGCCGCCTGGGTCTGGGCGCCGACGATATGCTCGAGCGCGGCGAGCAATTCGACGGCCAAGCGGCCATGGGTCACCAGCACCATTCCGATCATCGTCGCCGCTTTCCTTTTTACCGCCCGGAACCCTTGCGTTGCCGGGGGCGGCGATTGCGCGCCGCCGGGGTGCCGGGTTCCAGGTCTCTATGGCGCAACTCGACTCGAATCTTTCTTTTTGCGAACTCGCCTGCCAATTTCTCGGCCACGCACACGGAACGATGGCGCCCGCCGGTGCAACCGACCGCGATGGTGAGGTAACTCTTCCCTTCGGAAGCATAGAGGGGCAGAAGCGGTTCCAGAAGAAGAATCAGGCGGCGGAAAAAGTCCGGAAAATGCCGGTCGCGGCGGATGTAGTCGGCGACCTTCCGGTCGCGTCCCGTCAGCGGTTTCAACGCGGGCACGTAGTGCGGGTTGCGCAGGAACCGGACGTCGAAGACCAAATCGGCCTCGCGCGGCAATCCCTTGCGGTACGCGAACGAGGTCACGAACACGGCCATGCCGGCGCCTCGGCCGGCGCCGAAGCGGCCCGCCAACACATGTTTGAGCTCGCCCGGACCGAATTCGCTCGTGTCCACGACCAGGTCGGCGCGCGCGCGCGCGGCGCGCAGAAGTTTCCGTTCGCGCCGGATGCCGTCGAGCAGCGGGCCCGAACCGGCAAGCGGATGGCGATGGCGCGTTTCGGCGTAACGCCGCTGCAACACTTCGTCCGCCGCATCCATGAAAACGAGCGTCGCCTTGCCCGCCGTGGTGCGGGCGAGCGCGCGCGCCTGGGCCAGCAGCGCGCGCGAATCGAAATCGCGGGTGCGCACGTCGATCCCGACCGCGAGCGGGCGGAGCGGCGCGGATTTGGAGGCCTGCGCCGCCAGCCCCGCGAGAAACCCGAGCGGCACGTTGTCGACCGTCTCGAAACCCAGATCCTCCAGCGCCTTGAGGGCCGAGCTTTTGCCCGCGCCGGATATGCCGGTGACGAGCACGACCGGGCGCGGCGACGGGCGTCGGGTTATGGGACGCCGGGTCATGGACGACGTCTTCCCTTCCGCCGAATACCCGCAAGCGCGAGACGCAGCTTGATCGGCGCGGAGGCCTCGAACGGCGCCAAACGCAGGCGCGGCAGCGAAACGCCGAGCAGAACGCAGCGGTCCGGCGCCGGCATCCGCTCCACCCGCGCGCGATCGGTCAGATCCGCCACCAGCGCGAGCGGCGCGCGCGCGCGGCGGGGAACGGCAACGATGCCGACGCCGCGCGCCTCGATCAGGCCGGCGAGCGCGCGCGGCGCGGCGGCGACGACGCGGCCGCGGCGAAGCGTGAGATCGACCCGGTCGTCGGCGACCAGACGCCCGCCGCGTTCGATCAGGCGCAGCGCGAGATCGGACTTGCCCGAACCCGGCCGTCCGCGCAGCAGCACGCCTTGGCCGGCAAGCGCGACCACGGTTCCATGAATCTGCCGGGACGAAGAGGAGGACGACGGCATGAGGGCGACAGCGTGGGGGGTGAAAAGAAGCCTTGTCAACGCGGGAAAGGGTTACGCCGCCGGCAGCGCGACGACGAAGCGCGCGCCCAGGATCCGGCCGGCGCCGTCGCGGCGGTTTTCGGCGCGGATGCTGCCGCCGTGGGCGACGACAATCTGGCGGGAAATGCTGAGGCCGAGACCCGAATGGATGCCGAATTTCTCGCCTTCGGGGCGGGAGCTGTAGAAGCGCCCGAAAATGGCGTCCTCGGATCCCTCGGGGATGCCCGGCCCTTCGTCCTCGACGGTGGCGACCACCATCCCGTTTTCCGCCCGCGCGGCGAGCGTGATGGTCCCGCCGGGCGGGCTGAACGACACCGCGTTGGCGATCAGGTTGCGAAACACCTGGACCAGCCGGCCTTCCACCCCGCGCACCGCGAGCGGCGCGTCGCCGGGAATATCGAGCGCGAGCGCCACGCCGCCGCCGCTCCGGGTTTCGCGGTGGACCTCGACCAACGTTCGCAGCAATTGATCGAGGCGCACGGGTTCCAGCTTGGCCCGCGACAATTCCGCGTCCACGCGCGACGCGGCGGAGATGTCGCTGATCAGGCGATCCAGGCGCTGAATATCGTCGGCGATGATCGCCATCAGCTTTTCCCGCTGCCCCGAGTCGTCCACCCGCCGCAGCGTTTCGACGGCGCTGCGGATGGAGGTGAGCGGGTTCTTGATCTCGTGGGCGACGTCGGCGGCGAAACTTTCGATCGCGTCCATCCGCTGCCACAGGGCTTCGTTCATCTCGCGCAGGCTGGCGGCCAACTCGCCGATCTCGTCGTTGCGCCGCCCGAAATCGGGAATGCCGTGGCGTTCGTGCACCCGGCCCCGCACCCGGCGCGCGGCCGCCGCCAGCAGCAGCAGCGGCCGGGCGATGGTCCCCGCCAGATAGAGCGACAGCAGCACCGTTACCGCCAGCGCGACGCCGAACATCTTCAGGATATCGAGGCGGACCTCGTACATGGCGGCGTCGATTTCGGCCGAATCCTTGCTGAGCAACAGCGCCCCGAGCACTTTTTTGTAGCGCTGCACCGGCACCGCGACGCTGAGAATCAACCCGCCGTCCGGGGCGATCCGCACCGCGCGTTCCCCGTCGCCGCCGAGGGCGGCGACGACCTCGGCGTAATCCTCGGCGCGCGGATTGGGCGATTCCTGGTAGGCCTCCATCGGCTCCAGGCCGAACAGGCGGCTGAGGGCGCGGTGGTAGATTTCCAAGGCGCGACCCAGAAGCCGCGGCGGCGCCTCGCCGGGCTGCGGCAGTTCCTCGATCACGACGCGGTTTCCGGCCAAGCCGAGCGCCCGGCTGTCGGCGACCAGTTCTCCGTCGGCGTGATAAAGCCGGGCGCGCGCGTCCGTCGTTTCGATCACGCGCCGGATGATGCGCGCCGCCAGTTCCGGCACCATTTCCTCGCTCGCGAATTGATCGACGGTGATCGCCACTTCGGCCACGGCGGCGGCGTAGGTGTCGGCCTGAAGCTGAAGCGCGAACAGCTCGGTCTGCACCAGGCTGCGCTGGTATTGGCCGAGGAACAGAAGCCCGCCCACCAGGATCACCAGCGCGAAGACATTGACGGCGAGAATGCGCCGGGTGATCGGGGAAAGCCGGGAACGCCTGGGCGATGGCGACGACAGAGCGGAATTCATCCGCGACCTATTCGGCGGTCTTGTAGCGATAGCCGATGCCGTAGAGCGTTTCGACCTCCGCGAACGACGGATCGCGCTCGCGGAATTTCCGCCGGATGCGCTTGATGTGGCTGTCGATGGTGCGGTCGTCGACGAAAACGCTTTGCCCGTAGGCCTCGTCGATCAACTGATCGCGGTTCTTGACGTGGCCGGGGCGGCGGGCGAGCGCCTGGAGAAGCAGGAATTCGGTCACCGTCAAATCCACCTCCTGCCCCTTCCAGTGGCAGGAATGGCGCTGCGAATCGAGTTCGAGATCGCCGCGCTTGAGAATGCCGCTCGATGGAGTTCCGCCTTGCGCCTCGCGCCGACGCAGCACGGCGCGGATGCGTTCGATCAGCAGGCGCTGCGAGAACGGCTTGGTGATGTAGTCGTCCGCGCCCATGCGCAATCCCATCATTTCGTCGATCTCCTCGTCCTTCGAGGTGAGGAAAATGACCGGCAGCGTGCTTTTCTGGCGCAGTCGCTTGAGCAGCTCCATGCCGTCGAGGCGCGGCATCTTGATGTCGAGGATCGCGAGGTCCGGCGGCTGGCGCTCGAGCGCGGCCAGCGCCTCGGCGCCGTCCGTATAGGTGCGCACGCGAAATCCTTCCGCCTCCAGCGCCATGCTCACGGACGCAAGGATGTTGCGGTCGTCGTCGACCAAGGCAACGGTTTGGCTCATGGTGGTGGGGTTCCAGCGGGCGTGATTGACGTCTCGTTTCGCGGGAAATTATAGTCTCGGCACAGGTGCATAGCCACGCCGGTCATGTCCGAACCGCGTCTCAGATTGGATCTCACGGTTCGCCGGCTGGTCCGCCGGGCGCGCTGCGGCACCCTTGCGACGGCCTTGGCCGAGGCGGATCGCGATACAAACGCCGAGGCGGGGCATCCGTACGCGTCGCTGGTCACGGTCGGATGGGGTACCGACGCCAGCCCGATTTTTCTGTTTTCCGCCCTTTCCGACCACACCCGGAACCTGGCGCGCGATCCCCGCGCCGCGTTGTTGATCGAAGCGGCAAGCCGGCGCGCCAATCCCCAAACCGGGCCCCGTGTCACGTTGATGGGCCGGATCGCGCCTTGCGCGGAAGGCGAGGACGAACGGAACGCGCGGCGACGATTTCTCGCCCGCCACCCCGGCGCCGAACGCTACGCCGGGTTCGGCGACTTCCGTTTCTTCCGCATGATGGTCGAGCGCGCCCATTACGTCGGCGGGTTCGCGCGCGCGGTCTGGGTCGAAGGACCCCGCATCGCGCCGCCGGCCCCGTCGGTCGCCGCCATCGCCGCGTGCGAGGAAAGCGTGCTCGCCCACATGAACGCCGACCACGGCGAAGCCGTCGACCTCTATGCCCGGCGTCTTCTCGGCCGACGGGAGAAAGGTTGGACGCTCGCCGGGCTCGACCCCGACGGAATCGATCTCCGGCGCGGGTCCCGATTCGCCCGGCTCGACTTCTCCGAACCGGTCGGCGCTGCGGGCGAAGTGCGCGAAGCCCTGGTGGCATTGGCGACCGAGGCTCGCGCCGGGCGCCGGTCACCGAACCGCCGGCCGGGCCCCGCCGTAAGCAAGGCCCTCAAGAAAAATAAGAAACCTCGGAACACCAAAAAACGTAAGTAGAACCGCCACCCTCCCCGCCTCGGCCGGTTACCCGAAGGAGGGGTTGCTCCCTGCCCGAACCGGTGGTTATCGTGCCTGCGGCCCGCTTGGAAGGGAGGGTCGGTCGGGCGCGGTTCGCCGCGGCGCCGGTCTCGCGGTCAACAACGTCAAGAAAACGGATCCAACCCATGCGGGAAATCGGCCCGGTCGTCAGCGGTTATGGCCTGGATAAGTTCGGATTGCGCAACCTCGCCGTCGAACATTGGAACCTGACGCCGGAGATGCTGGTCGAGGAAGCGTTGCGCCGCCACGAAGGGGCCCTATCCCAGGGCGGCGCCCTGGTGACCCATACCGGCCATCACACCGGCCGTTCCGCCAACGACAAGTTCGTGGTCGAGGAACCGTCGACCAAGGCCGACATTTGGTGGGGCTCGGTCAATCGCCCGTTCGATCCGGAACGCTTCGACGCCCTTCATCGCCACATGCTCGATCATCTGTCGGGCCGGGACGTGTTCGTGCGCGATTGTTATGCCGGGGCCGACCCGAAGTTCCGTCTGCAGGTCCGCATCATCACCGAAACCGCGTGGCACAATCTTTTCGCCTGCAACATGTTCATCCCGCCGAAGCCCGAGGACCTGCGTTCCTTCCGGCCGGAATTCACGGTGATTCAAGCGCCGTCGTGCCATGCCATTCCGGCGAAGCATGGCACCAATTCCGAAACGTTCATTCTGGTCAATTTCGCCAAGCGCCTGGTGCTGATCGGCGGGTCGTCGTACGCGGGCGAGATCAAGAAGTCGATCTTCTCGATCCTCAACTTCCTTTTGCCGCCGCAAGGAATCCTGCCGATGCACTGCTCGGCCAACGTCGGGCCGAAGGGCGATGCCGCGATCTTCTTCGGGCTTTCGGGCACCGGCAAGACGACGCTCTCGGCCGATGCCTCGCGCACCTTGATCGGCGACGACGAGCACGGCTGGGGCGACGACGGTATTTTCAATTTCGAGGGCGGCTGTTACGCCAAGGTCATCAAGCTGAGCCGCGAGGCGGAACCGGAAATCTACGCCACCACCAGCGCGTTCGGCACCATCCTCGAAAACGTGATCATGGATATGCAAACCCGTGCGCTCGATCTCGACAATGCGCGGCTGACCGAAAACACCCGGGCGTCCTATCCGCTGTCGCGCATTCCGAATGCGTCCGCGACCGGCATGGCAGGGCATCCGCGCAACATCGTCATGCTCACGTGTGATGCGTTCGGCGTGATGCCGCCGATCAGCAAGCTCACGCCGGAGCAGGCGATGTACCATTTCCTGTCCGGCTACACCGCCAAGGTCGCCGGCACCGAAAAGGGCCTGAAGGAACCGACCGCCACGTTTTCGACCTGCTTCGGCGCGCCCTTCATGCCGCGCCATCCGGCGGTGTACGCCAAGCTGCTCGGCGAAAAGATGGCGCGCCACGGCGCCAACTGCTGGCTGGTCAACACCGGCTGGTCGGGCGGCGGCTACGGCGAAGGCAGCCGGATGCCGATCGCCCACACCCGCGCGCTGCTCGCCGCCGCGCTCGACGGCAAGCTCGACGGCGCGTCCTTCAAGCCCGATCCGAACTTCGGCATGCTGGTGCCAGAAGCCTGCCCGGGCGTCCCCGCCGGCGTGCTGGCCCCGCGCGCCACGTGGCGCGATCCCGCCAAGTACGACGAAAAGGCGCGCGAAATTCGCGGCCGCTTCGAGGCCAATTTCCGCCAGTTCGAAGCCCAAGTCGACGACCGGGTCCGCGCCGCCGCGATCCGCGCGGCCGCCTGATCGCCCTCCGATCATAATTTAAATCTGGATGTTATTAACATATTGTTTTACATAAATAAATAATGCGATTGAAACTTAGTCGCATTTAATATATTTGTACGTGGATCGCCGACGAGCCCCCCGACTTTCATAGAGGCAAAACCGTGATCCCCGTCGCAACGGCCGAATTATCCGATAACCCCGGCACCGGCGAATCCCTCGATCCGCCGGAACGCCTGGTGGTCGGATCGGTGCGACGATGGCTCAAGGCGCCGGAAGAATGGTCAAGGGTGGAGGCCGAATTTCACCTTCTCTTCGGCGACGACGAGTGCCTGTTCGCGCTGAACGGGCTTAAGGGATTGCTCGAAATACTGGCGGCGCACGCCCGCCGGACGCTTTATTTCCATCTGCCGTGCTGCCGCCTCGTCAGCGCCGACGAACGCAGTTTGTTGTCGCTGGTCGCGGCGCTTCAACACGGCCGCCAGCAACATGCTCAGGCGATCTTGCGCTGGCTGCTGCCGGCCGTCCATCAGGCCCAGGCCTATAAGCAGGCATTCTGGCTGGCGTGCGGCATGGCCGACTGCGGCCTGATCCTCAGGCCGCCGACCGGCGGCGCGGGATCGCACTGACGTCGCCTCTAGGTTCGCCAGAAAGCCCGGCTGAACAGCACCAGAACCGTGAACAGCTCGAGCCGGCCGAGCAGCATCGCGAATGACAACACCCATTTCGCCCCGGGCGGAAGGGTGGTGAAGGTTCCGGCGGGGCCGATGATATTCCCGAGGCCCGGACCGACGTTGCTAACCGCCGTCGCCGCGCCCGAGAGCGCGGTCACCAAATCCAGGCCAAATCCGGCCAACGCCAGCGCCGCGACCGCCACGGTACCGACATAAGCGCCCATGAACAGCAGCACCGAGGCGAAGATCTCGTTGCCGAGTTTGCGTTCGCCGTAGAACGCGGGGCGGACGCTGAGCGGCGCGATCAGCCGCCAGCCGTGGCTGCGGATGGCGATCGCCAGCACCTGGAAGCGGAAAATCTTGATTCCGCCGGCGGTCGAGCCGGTACAGCCGCCGACGAACATGAGCAGGAAAAACGCCATGATCGGAAACGCGCCCCATTGCATGTAATCGGTTACCGTATAGCCCGTTCCGGTCATGGTCGCGATCACAGTAAACGTGGCACGACGGATGGCGTCATCCGCGGGCATGGCGCGCATGACCATGAGCCAAGTCGCGACCGCGAGGCTGGCGACGACGATCAGCAACACGAACATCCGCACCTGCGGGTCGCGATACAGCGCACCGCGATGGCCGATAGCAGTACGCAAATAGAGGATAAACGGCACGCCGCCCAGGAACATGAACGTCACGCCGACCCATTCGACCGCCGGGATCTGAAAATGCCCGATCGAATCGTCGGACGTGGAAAATCCTCCGGTCGCGATGGTGGTCATGGCGTGCAGCACGGCTTCGAATCCGGGCATGCCGGCGGCCCAATAGGCCAACGCGCAGGCGAAATTCAAAACCATGTAGACGATGAAAATGCCGGTCGCCACCTGCTTGATCTGGGGCATGATCTTGTCCGAGGTGTCCGATCGTTCCGTCCGGAACAGTTGCATGCCGCCGACCCTGAGGAACGGCAGCACCGTGATCGCCACCACCACGATGCCGACCCCGCCCATGAATTGAAGCAACGCCCGCCACAGCAGAACCCCCGGGGGCGCCGAATCGAGGTGGATCAGGACGGTCGAGCCGGTGGTGGTGAGCCCCGACATCGCCTCGAAGTAGGCGTCGGCCCACGGCAGTCGATATTCCGAAAGGGTGAGCGGCAACGCGGCGAAGGCGCACAGCAGCACCCAGCTCAACGTGGTGAGAAGGAAGCCCTGACGCCGATCGAGGCTGAAGGACGGCGTCCGGCACGCGAACATCAGCGCGCCCCCAGCGAACGCGGTCACGCCGGCGGAAAACGCGAACGCCCGCCAGTCGGGTCGCTCCACCACCCAATCGGCGAGCGCGGGCAGCAGCATCGCGCTCGCCAGCACGAGCAGGAGAATGCCGACGATGTAAAGGACTTGGCGCAAGGGAAGGATTCCGGGCGGCGGGAGCGGGAACGGCGGATTTTAGCGGTTCGGGCCGCGCCCCGATAGGGGCGCATCATTTAATGCGCGCGGGGATTCCTCGGTTCGCCCGCCTATCGGCGGGACCGCGCGCGACCGCCAATCGGGCTCAAGGCCAGCAGTATCCATCCCGCCATCAGTAAAGCCCCGCCCGCCGGCGCCGCGCCGCTCATCCACACCGCGCCGGTCAGACCGAAGACATAGAGCGTGCCCGAAAAAAGCGCGCTGCCGAGAACGAAGGCCAACCCGGCCAGGCGCGCCAGCCAAGGATTGCCATTGCCGTTCTCGGCGCGCTCGGCGAGCCACGCGACGCCGAGCAGCGCGAGCGCGTGCCACATCTGGTAATCGACCCCGGTGGTGAAGGCGTTGGCCAGGACCGGATCCTCGGTGTCGAGCCAATGGGCGGCGTAAGCGCCGGCCGCGACGGCGATCAGGCCGTTCGCGGCGGCAAACGCGACACACGCTTTCCAGGTTTGCCGCATCGGTCCCGGGTCAGCGCGGCAGTTCCGACGCGCCCATCAGGAATTCGTCGACCGCTCGCGCGCACTGGCGGCCTTCGCGGATCGCCCACACCACCAGCGACTGGCCGCGGCGGGCATCGCCGCAGGCGAACACCTTGCTCCGCGACGTGCGATAATCGGCGGTATCGGCGCGAACGTTGCCGCGCTCGTCCAACGCCAGCTTCATGTCCTTCACCAGCCCGTCGTGGACGGGATGGACGAAGCCCATCGCCAGCAAAACCAAATCCGCCGGAACGGTGAATTCGCTCCCCGGAATTTCGCGCGGAACCGTGCGGCCATTGGCGTCCTTGACCCATTCCGTCCGCGCACAGACGAGGCCGGTCACGACGCCGTTCTTGCCCTCGACCCGCTTGGTCACCACCGACCAGTCGCGGTCGCTGCCTTCCTCGTGCGAGCTGGATGTACGCAATTTGAGCGGCCAGTCGGGCCAAGTCAGTGCCTTGTTCTCCTTCGCCGGCGGCTTGGGCATGATTTCGATCTGCAGAATCGACTTCGCGCCCTGGCGGTTCGAGGTGCCGATGCAGTCCGAACCGGTGTCGCCGCCGCCGATCACCACCACCCGCTTGCCGGAAGCCGAAATCGGGCGGTTGTCGGCGATGAACTCGCCGCTGACGCGGCGGTTCTGCTGGCCGAGGAATTCCATGGCGAAATGGACGCCGTCGAGGTCGCGCCCCGGCACCGGAAGATCACGCGGCGCTTCCGAACCGATCGCCAGCACCACCGCGTCGTAGTCCTTTTCCAGTTCGCGCACCGAAAGGGTCGCGCCGACATGCACGTTGGGATGGAATTCCACCCCTTCGGCCTGCATCTGGGCCATGCGCCGGTCGATCAGGTGCTTTTCCAGCTTGAAATCGGGAATGCCGTAGCGGAGCAGGCCGCCGACGCGCGCGTTTTTCTCGAACACCGCGACGTCGTGCCCGGCGCGCGCCAGTTGCTGGGCGCACGCCAGGCCGGACGGGCCGGAGCCGACAACCGCGATCCGCTTGAAGGAACGGTGGCGGGGAATGTCGGGCTCGATCCAGCCTTCGGCCCAGGCGCGATCGACGATCTGGCATTCGATCGTCTTGATGGTGACCGGATCGTCGCCGATGTTGAGGGTGCAGGACGCCTCGCATGGCGCCGGGCAGATGCGGCCGGTGAATTCGGGAAAGTTGTTGGTCGAATGCAGCACCTGGATCGCCTGGCGCCAGTCGCCGCGATAGACCAGGTCGTTCCAATCCGGGATGATGTTGTTGACCGGGCAGCCCTCGTGGCAATAGGGCACGCCGCAATCCATGCAGCGCGCGCCCTGGCGCTTGAGGTCGTCCTCGGCGAGCGGCAGGACGAACTCGCGGTAATGCCTGAGGCGGTCCTCGACCGGCGCGTATGACCGGTCGTGCCGCTCGATTTCCAGGAATCCGGTCGGCTTGCCCATGACGTGTTCTGCTCCGCGTCCTATTCCGCCGCCGCGGTCTTGGCGCCGGCTTCCGCTTCGGCGCGCATGGCGACCAGCGCCCGGCGGTAATCGGTCGGAACTATCTTGACGAACTTGGGCAATAGCTCGTCCCACCGGTCGAGAACGCGGGCGGCGACCGCGCTGCCCGTGAACCGCCGGTGGCGTTCGACCAGGGCGCGCAGGCGGCGCGCGTCGTCGGCCAGCATGTCGCCCATGACGTCGGCGAGCGGCAGCGACACCCAATCCTCGGCGGCGAGCGGCGCGGGCCGGATGCGCTCCAATTCCACCATCTCGGTATTGCAGCGGCGCTCGAAATCGCCCGCTTCGTCGAGCACGTAGGCGATGCCGCCGCTCATGCCGGCGGCGAAGTTGCGCCCGGTCTTGCCGAGCACCACGGCGCACCCGCCGGTCATGTATTCGCAGCCGTGGTCGCCGACGCCCTCGACCACCGCGACCGCGCCGGAGTTGCGCACGGCGAAGCGTTCGCCGGCGACGCCGCGGAAATAGCATTCGCCCGCGATCGCGCCGTAAAGAACCGTGTTGCCGACGACGATGTTCTCCTCGGGGCGGAAACGCGCGCCCTTGGCGGGATAGATCGCGATCCGCCCGCCCGACAGGCCCTTGCCGACGTAGTCGTTGGCGTCGCCCTCCAACTCGATGGTCACCCCGCGCGCGAGCCAGGCGCCGAAGCTCTGCCCGCCGGTGCCCTTGGCGCGGATGCGGATGGTGTCGTCGGGGAGCCCTTCGTGGCCGTAGCGGCGCGCAACCTCGCCCGACATCATCGCGCCGACGGTGCGGTTGACGTTGCGCACGGCGAGGACGATCTCGACCGGGGTCTTGGATTCGAGCGCGGGGCGCGCTTGGCGGATCAATTCGTGGTCGAGCGCCTTCTCCAAACCGTGATTCTGCTCCTCGCAGTTGTAGACCGCGACGCCCTTCGCCGCCTTGGGCCGGTGGAACAGGCGCGAGAAGTCGAGCCCCTTCGCCTTCCAATGATCAACCGCCTTCTTGGCGACCAAAAGATCGGTGCGGCCGATCATCTCGTCGAAGGTCCTGAAGCCGAGTTCGGCCATCAACAGACGCACTTCGCGCGCGACGAACACCATGAAATTGATGACGTGCTCGGGCTGGCCGGTGAAGCGCTTGCGCAGTTCCGGGTTCTGGGTCGCGACGCCGACCGGGCAGGTGTCGAGATGGCACTTCCGCATCATCACGCAACCGGCGGCGATCAGCGCGCCGGTGGCGAAGCCGAATTCGTCGGCGCCCAAGAGCGCGCCCACCACCACGTCGCGCCCGGTGCGGAAGCCGCCGTCGACCTGGACCGCGATCCGCCCGCGCAGCCGGTTGAGCACCAGGGTCTGGTGGGTTTCGGCGAGACCGATTTCCCAGGGCGATCCCGCGTGCTGGATCGAGGTGATCGGCGAGGCGCCGGTGCCGCCCTCGAAACCGGAAATGGTGACGTGGTCGGCGTGCGCCTTGGAAACGCCCGCCGCCACCGTGCCGACGCCCACCTCCGAAACCAGCTTGACCGAAATGCGCGCCGCCGGGTTGACGTTCTTCAGGTCGTGGATGAGCTGCGCCAAGTCCTCGATCGAATAGATGTCGTGGTGCGGCGGCGGCGAGATCAGGCCGACGCCGGGCGTCGAATGGCGCACCTGGGCGATCCACTTATAGACCTTGCGGCCCGGCAGCTGGCCGCCTTCGCCGGGCTTCGCCCCTTGCGCCATCTTGATCTGGATGTCGGTCGCGTTGACCAGGTATTCGGCGGTGACGCCGAAGCGGCCGGAGGCGACCTGCTTGATCGCCGAGCGCAGGGAGTCGCCGTTGGCGAGCGGCCGGTAGCGCACGGCGTCCTCGCCGCCCTCGCCGGTGTTGGAGCGCCCGCCGATGCGGTTCATGGCGATCGCCAACGTGGTATGCGCTTCCCACGAAATCGAGCCGAACGACATGGCGCCGGTCGAGAAGCGCTTGACGATCGCTTCTTCCGGCTCGACCTGGTCGAGCGGGATCGGCTTCTTCGCCTTCTTCAACTCGAACAGGCCGCGCAGCGTCTTGAGCCGGGCCGACTGGTCGTCGACCTGGGCGGTGAACTGGCGGAACAGCTTGAAATCCCCGCTGCGCACCGCGTGCTGGAGCAGCCCGACCGTTTTCGGGTTCCAGACGTGCTCCTCGCCGCGGATGCGGTAGGCGATCTCGCCGCCGACGTCGAGCATGGTGCGGTAGATCGGCGCGCCCGAGAAGGCGAGCCGATGGCGCCGCACGGTTTCCTCGGCGATTTCGTCCAGTCCCGCGCCCTCGATCCGGGTCGCGGTGCCGGTGAAGTACTTGTCGACGAAATCGCTCTTGAGCCCGACCGCGTCGAAAATCTGCGCGCCGCAATAGGACTGGTACGTCGAGATGCCCATCTTGGACATCACCTTCATGATGCCCTTGACCACGGCCTTGATGTAGTTCTTGTGCGCCTTGTCCTCGGTCAGTCCTGGCGGATACTGGTCCTTGAGGTTGGAGAGCGTATCGAGGGCGAGATAGGGGTTGATCGCCTCCGCGCCGTAGCCGGCGAGCAGGCAGAAATCGTGCACCTGGCGCGCCTCGCCGGTTTCGATCACCAGACCGACCTCGGTGCGCAGGCCTTCGCGGATCAGGTGATGGTGGATGGCCGCGGTGGCGAGCAGCATCGGGATCGCGATACGGCCCGATTCGAGGCCGCGATCGGACAGAATCAAAATGTTGTGGCCGTCGCCGACCACCCGCTCGGCCTTGCGGCAGAGCGCTTCCAGCGCCGCCGCCATGCCGCGCGCGCCGTGCCCGGCCGGATAGCAGACGTCGAGCGTGAAGGTGCGGAACGCGCGATCGACGTGGTTTTCGATGCGGCGGATCTTTTCGAGATCGCCGTTGGTCAGGATCGGGTGCGCCACCTCGAGGCGCCTGTGCTTGCCGCCGGTTTCCAGATCGAGCAGGTTGGGGCGCGGTCCGATCAGCGAGACCATGGACATCACCATCTCCTCGCGGATCGGATCGATCGGCGGGTTGGTGACCTGGGCGAAATTCTGCTTGAAGTAGTCGTAGAGCATCTTCGGTCGCTCGGAGAGCACCGCGATCGGCGTGTCGCGGCCCATGGAGCCGACCGTATCCTCGCCCGCCGCCGCCATCGGCAGCAGGAAGAATTTCAGGTCCTCCTGGGTGTAGCCGAACGCCTGCTGGTGGTCCAACAGCGTGCGCCGCCCCGGCGTCATGGGCGACACTTCGGCCGGCAGCTCCTCCAGCCGGATCTGGGTTTCGTCCAGCCACCTCTGATAGGGCTTGGCCGACGCCAGCGATTCCTTCAGCTCCTCGTCCTCGATGATGCGGCCCTGTTCGAGATCGACCAGGAACATGCGGCCCGGCTGCAGACGCCACTTCTTGAGGATCTTGTTTTCGGGGATCGGCAGCACGCCGACCTCGGAGCCGCCGATGACCAGATCGTCGTCGGTGACGATGTAGCGCGACGGGCGAAGGCCGTTGCGATCGAGCGTCGCGCCCAGCAGGCGGCCGTCGGTGAAGGCGATCGCGGCGGGGCCGTCCCACGGCTCCATCAGCGCGGCGTGGTACTCGTAGAACGCGCGCCGGCGCGGGTCCATCAGGTCGTTGTCCGACCACGCTTCCGGGATCATCATCATCACCGCGTGCGGCAGCGAATAGCCGCCCGCGACCAGCAGTTCGAGCGCGTTGTCGAAGGTCGCCGAATCGGAGGCGCCGTCGCCGATCAGCGGCCACAGCTTGGCGAGATCGCGCCCGAGGACCGCCGAGCGCATCGAATGGCGCCGCGCCTGCATCCAGTTGATGTTGCCGCGCAGCGTGTTGATCTCGCCGTTGTGGCAGAGATAGCGGAACGGGTGCGCCAGCTGCCACGACGGAAACGTGTTGGTCGAAAAGCGCTGATGGACGAGCGCGAGCGCGGACTCGATCCGGCTGTCCGTCAAATCGCGGAAATAGCGCGCCAGGTTGGGCGCCAGCATCATGCCCTTGTAGACGATGGTGCGCGACGACAGCGAGCAGAAGTAGAACGGCTCGGCGTTCTTGAGCTTCTTGTCCCAGATCGCGTGGTGCGCCTGCTTGCGGATGACGAACAGTTTGCGCTCGAACGCGTCCTGGCCGCGCGTTTTCGCCCCGC
The DNA here is from genome assembly GCA_016872535.1 of Rhodospirillales bacterium. Classification (NCBI taxonomy): domain Bacteria; kingdom Pseudomonadati; phylum Pseudomonadota; class Alphaproteobacteria; order Rhodospirillales; species Rhodospirillales bacterium. The sequence continues at coordinate 91,068 of VGZQ01000001.1, forward strand.
GCGCCACGAACACCTGGCGGGTGATCGGCTCCAGCGCCTTGACGCTTTCGCCGATGTAGGCCCGATCGACCGGCACGTCGCGCCAGCCGAGCACGCGCTGGCCCTCGCGCTTGGCCGTGCGCTCGAACGCCTGTTCGCAGGCGCGGCGGGCGCGGGCGTCGCGCGGCAGGAACACCTGGCCGACCGCGTAATCGCCGGCGGCCGGCAGGTCGATGCCGAGCCGGGCGCATTCCGCGCGCAAAAACCGGTCGGGAATCTGGATCAGAATGCCGGCGCCGTCGCCCGCCAGCGGGTCGGCGCCGATCGCGCCGCGATGGTCGAGATTGTCGAGAATCTGCAGGCCGCGCGCGACGATGTCGTGGCTTTTCTTGTTCTTGATGTGGGCGATGAAGCCGACGCCGCACGCGTCGCGCTCGCGCGCGGGGTCGTACAACCCCTGCGGCGGCGGCAGTCCAGGCATGCGGGCGCGATCCGATTCCATCATCGTCCCCAAATCACGGTCAGCCGTTGGCGGGCAAGGTCCTTGCATAGCAGCGCCGGGCGGCCCGCGCCAGCGGGATTCTCGGCCCCATCGCCCGGGCCCATCGCCCGCGAGAGTCCCCGCCTTGGGCGGCCTGGACCGAGGTGCTATAAGGGCACCCGCTTCATCCGGGGGGCGAGCGCGTGGCCACCATCCATATCGTGATTCTCGCCCTGGTCCAGGGAATCACCGAGTTCCTGCCGATTTCGTCCTCGGGGCATCTCATCATGCTGCCCCATCTGTTTCATTGGCCCGATCAGGGGTTGATCGTCGACGTGGCGGTGCACGTCGGCACCTTGGGCGCGGTCGTTCTCTATCTCTGGCGCGACGTGTGGCGCATGACCGCCGGCTTCGGGCGCCTGCTCCGGGGACGACCGAACGCGGACGCGACGCTCGCGCTTTTCGTCATTGCCGCGACCGTCCCGGTGGTGATCGCCGGCCTTGCCCTCAAGCGCTACTACCCCGAGGGCATCCGCGATCTCGCCGTGGTCGGCTGGGCGACGCTCGGCTTCGGCCTCGCGCTGTGGATCGCCGACCGGATCGGCATGACGGTCCGGCGCATGGAGCACATCGGGTTTTCGGATGCGCTGATCATCGGTTTTTCCCAGGTGCTGGCGCTGGTGCCGGGCACCAGCCGTTCCGGCATCACCATGACGGCGGCGCGCCTTTTGGGCATGGAACGGCCGGACGCGGCGCGCTTTTCCATGATCCTCTCGATCCCGACCATCGTCGGCGCGGGCGTGCTGGAAGGCTGGGAGCTTTACAAGCTCGGCGACGCGCAACTGACCGCGGATGTTTTTCTCGCCACGGCGCTCGCCTTCGTCGCCGCCCTCGTCGCCATCGTCCTGATGATGGCCTGGCTTCGGCGCGCGAGCTTCGCGCCGTTCGTGGTCTACCGGATCGCGCTCGGCGTTTTCCTCGTCGCCTTCGCCTACGGCTACGTCTGAGCGCTCAGTAGCCTTGCGCCTTGTCCACCAGCCCGTTGGGCGCGAGCCCGGCGCGGAGTCGCCGGATGTTGTCGGCGGCTTCGCGCGCCGCCGGACCGACGAGCGTGATCGCCGCGATGTGCGGCGTGACGATGACGTTGGGGTGCGTCCAGAACGGGCTTTCCGGCGGCAGAGGTTCGCGGCGGAACACGTCGAGCGCCGCCCCGGCGAGTTGCCCGGTTGAGAGCGCGGCCAGGACATCGGCCTCGACGGCGAGCCCGCCGCGCCCGGCGTTGATCAAGTACGACCCCTTCGGCAGTTGCGCCAGGGTGCGGGCGTTGACGATCCCTTCGGTCTCGTTGGTGAGCGGCGCGAGGCAGACGAGAATGTCGCTTTGGCCGAGGAACGCGCCCAATTCGTCGGCGCCGGCGAATGAACGCGCGCCGGGAACCTGCTTCCTGGTGCGGCTCCAGCCCGCGACCGGAAACCCGAGCGCCAGCAAGTGCCGGGCCGCCGCCTGTCCCAGATGGCCGAAGCCGAGAATCCCGATCCGCCGGTTTGCGGCTTCTACTTGCGGCACTTTGGTCCAACTCTTCCGCTGCTGGAATTCGCGGTAGCGGTGGAACTGGCGGTGAAAATGCAGCACCGCGTGCAGCACGAACTCGACCATGCCGTCGCGCAAGCCGGTGTCGACCAGGCGCACCAGCGGAACCTCGCGCGGCAGATCGGGATCGGCGAGCACATAATCGACGCCCGCGCCCAAATTCAGAATCGCCTTGAGGTTCGGGAATCCCTTCATCGCGCCGCGCGGCGGCCGCCAGACCAGGAGGAATTCGACTTCGGCGCGATCGCCGGCCTCGGGCCAGATGCGGAAGTCTTCCCCCGGCAGCAGGCGGATGAATTCCTGGCGATAGGGTTCCGGGTCCTCGACCGCACTGACGAAAAGAAGGGCCATGATTGATCAGAGGTCTCGTGGCGAAAGTCCGGTGTGCCGGGCGATGCGCGCGAGCATAACGGGCCCGATCTCGTCGCCGTCATGGAACGCGAACACGAAGTCGGGCCAGCCGCTTCGCGCGAGCGTGCGATGGGAGCCGGACTGACGTTTAATTCGCCAACCGATACGGACGAGAGCGGCCAAAACCCGCCGCGCCCGCGTGGCTGGCCAGCGGCTCATGCCGCCGCGAACAGGGAGCCAAGCTCGGGAACGCGCTCGCCATTTTCCAGCCGCTCCGCCAGCACGCGCAGGGCGAGCGCCTCGGCCTTGGCGAGCGCGTCCTTGCGCGTTGCCCCGTAGGCGAGCACGCCGGGCAGAACCGGAATTTCGGCAATCCAGCGCCCGTCATTCTCGCGGCCAATCTCGACAGCAAGTGACTTCGGCAACCGCCGCGGGCGCGACGCGGATTCCGGTTTCTTCTTCATGGCGATAGCCTTCTTTTGCACGACGCGCAGTTTATCGAACCTGACCGCGCTACGCTACCCCCACCGCATGTCGGTTTCCGGGTCCTCGACCGCGCTGATGAAAAGAAGGGCCATGATCAGGTCGCCACCGCCCCCGACTCGTCGGCCTTCAAGTCGATCGCGGCGGCGATGAGCGCGCGGGTGTAGGGCTCCTTCGGCCGGGCGAAGATCGCCTCGGCGGGTCCGTGTTCGACCACGCGGCCCTGGCGCAGCACGGCGATCTGGTGGGCCATGGCGCGCACCACGCGGAGATCGTGACTGATGAACAGATACGCGAGCCGGTGCTTCTTTTGCAATTCGCGCAGCAGTTCGACGATCTGCGCCTGCACCGACACGTCGAGGGCGCTGGTCGGCTCGTCGAGCACCATGAACTTCGGCTTCAAAACCAGCGCGCGGGCGATGGCGATGCGCTGGCGCTGCCCGCCCGAGAATTCGTGCGGGTAGCGGTCCTGGGTCTCGGGGTCGAGGCCGACCTCGGCGAGCGCCTGGCCAATGACGGTGCGCCGCTCCTCTTCCGCCCCGGCGAGGCCGTGGACGCGCAAGCCTTCCTCGACGATCTGGCCGACCGAAAGGCGCGGGCTCAAGGACCCGAACGGGTCCTGAAAGACGATCTGCATCTCGCGCCGGAGCGGGCGCAGGGCCTTGGCGCGCAAGCCTTGAATCGCCTGGCCGCGGAAAGCGATGTCGCCCGCGCTTTTTTCGAGCCGGAGCAGCGCGCGCCCCAGCGTGCTCTTGCCCGAACCCGATTCGCCGACCAGGCCTAAGGTGTGGCCCTCGCGGATCGCCAGCGTCACGCCGTCCACCGCCTTGACGTGGCCGACCACCCGGCGGATCACGCCGCGCTTGATCGGAAACCACACTTTGAGATCGCGACAGGCCATGACCTCGGGCGCGTCGGCGGGCGCCGGTTCGGGCGCGCCCTTGGGTTCGGAAGCGAGCAGATGCTTGGTGTAGTCGTGGCTCGGGCTTTGGAACACCGCCGGCAGGCGGCCTTCCTCGACGATACGGCCCTGGCGCATGACGTAGGCCCGGGTCGCGATCCGGCGCACGATGCCGAGGTCGTGGGTGATGAACAGCACCGCCATGCCGAGACGCGCCTGCAAATCCTGCAGCAGCTTCAGGATCTGCGCCTGGATGGTGACGTCGACCGCGGTGGTCGGCTCGTCGGCGATCAGAAGATCGGGATTGTTGGCGAGCGCCATGGCGATCATCACCCGCTGCTGCTGGCCGCCGGAAAATTCGTGCGGCAGCGCGTCCATGCGCGCGATCTGATCCCTGAGGCCGACCAGCTCGAACAGCTCGACCACGCGCGCGCGCGCCGCGTCGGCCGAAAGCGTGCGGTGCAGATGCAGGCTTTCCGCCACCTGGCGGCCGACCGAATGGAGCGGATTGAGCGACGTCAGCGGCTCCTGGAAGATCATCGAGATGCGGTCGCCGCGGAGCGCGCGCAGCCGCGAATCGGGCGCCGTCAGGACGTCTTCCCCCCGGAAGCGGACGCTTCCGGCCGGATGCCACGCCAGCGGATAGGGCAGAAGCCGCATCACCGACAACGCGGTCACCGACTTGCCCGAGCCCGATTCGCCGACCAGCGCCGCGATTTCGCCGCGCCGCACCACCAGGCTCGCGCCCCGCACCGCCTTGACCTCGCGCGCGCCCCGGCCGAACGATACGTGCAGGTCTTCGATTTCGAGCAGCGGCGCGGTATCGGGCATGGCGCGTTCCCTCAGCGCCGGATCTTTCGCGGATCGAAGGCGTCGCGCACGCCTTCGCCCACGAACACCAGGAGCGACAGCATCACCGCGAGCACGAAGAACGACGTCAACCCGAGCCACGGCGCCTGCAGGTTGGCCTTGCCCTGGCCGAGCAATTCGCCCAAGGAGGCCGAACCAGGGGGAAGCCCGAAGCCCAGGAAATCGAGCGCGGTGAGCGTGGTGATCGAGCCGTTGAGGAGGAACGGCAGGAACGTCAGGGTCGCGACCATGGCGTTGGGCAGAATGTGGCGAAACATGATGGTGGCGTCGGAAACGCCGAGCGCCCTGGCCGCGCGCACGTAATCGAAATTGCGCCCGCGCAGGAATTCGGCCCGCACCACGCCCACCAGCGCCATCCAGCTGAACAGCAGCATCAATCCCAGCAGCCACCAGAAGTTGGGCTCGACCACGCTCGCCAGGATGATGAGAAGATAAAGAGTCGGCAAGCCGCCCCAGATCTCGATGAAACGCTGGAAATAAAGGTCGGTGCGCCCGCCGAAATAACCCTGCACCGCCCCGGCGGCGATGCCGACCACGGAACTCAAGCCGGTCAGCGCCAATCCGAACAGGACCGACACGCGAAAGCCGTAGATCAGGCGCGCCACCACGTCGCGCGCCTGGTCGTCGGTGCCGAGCCAGTGTTCGCGGGACGGCGGCGCCGGCGCCGGCACCGACAAATTGCGGTCGATGGTGTTGTACGAATAGCGGACCGGCGGCCAGATCATCCATCCCTTCTCCTCGATCTTGTTTTTGAGAAAGGGATCGCGGTAATAGGCCTCGGTCGGGAAATCGCCGCCGAAATCGGTTTCGGCGTAGGAAAAGACCACCGGGACGAAGAACTTGCCCTCGTAGCGCACCAGCAGCGGCTTGTCGTTGGCGATCAATTCGGCGAACAGGCTGGCGGCGAACAGGACGAGAAAAATCCACAGCGACCAGAAGCCGCGGCGGTTGGCGCGGAAGTTTTCGAGCCGCCGCGCGGTCGGCGGCGCGAGCTTGATTCCGAACAGACGCGATGCGGCGGCGGTCATGTCTCTCTCGCTTCGAAGTCGATGCGCGGATCGACCGCGTGGTAGGCGAGATCGCCGACCAGGTTCATCAGGAGCCCGAGCAGCGTGAAGAAGTAGAGCGAGCCGAACATGACCGGGTAGTCGCGCTTGAGCGCGGCCTCGAACCCGAGCAGACCGAGCCCGTCGAGGGAGAAGATCACCTCAACCAGCAGCGCGCCGGTGAACAGAATGCCGATGAAGGCGCCGGGAAAGCCCGCGATCACGATCAGCATGGCGTTGCGGAAGATGTGGCCGTAGAGGATGCCGCGTTCGGTCGCGCCCTTGGCGCGCGCGGTGGTGACGTACTGCTTGTTGATCTCCTCCAAGAACGAATTCTTGGTCAACATGGTCAAACCGGCGAAGCCGCCCACCACCAGCGCCGCGATCGGGAGCGCGATGTGCCAGAAGTAGTCCGCGATCCGCGCCGGCCAATCCATATTCGCCCAGTCGGGCGAAGTCAGCCCGCGCAAGGGAAAGACGTTCCAGAAGCTTCCGCCCGCGAACAGCACGATCAGCAGGATCGCGAACAAAAAGCCGGGAATGGCGTAGCCGACGATGACCACGGCGCTGGTCCACACGTCGAAGCGCGACCCGTCGCGCACCGCCTTGGCGATGCCGAGCGGGATCGAGATGAGATAGACCAGCAGCGTGGTCCAGAGACCGAGTGAAATGGAAACCGGCAGCTTGTCGAGCACCAGATCGACCACCTTGCGGTCGCGGAAGAAGCTGTCGCCGAAGTCGAACACGAGGTAGTTCCGCATCATGATCAGGAACCGCTCGTGGGCGGGCTTGTCGAAGCCGTAGAGCTTCTCGATCTGCTCGATCAGCTCGGGTTCCAGGCCGCGCGCGCCGCGGTATTTGGAAACGACGTCGCCGCCCGCGGTCTGGGCCGGACGCTGCTCGGCGCGCTCGCCCGCCTCGCCCGCGCCGGTGCCGGCGAAGCGGCCGGTGACGTCGGCGGCGGTGCCCTGCAGCTCGGCGATCATCTGCTCGACCGGGCCGCCCGGCGCCGCCTGCACGATAATGAAGTTGATGACCATGATCCCGAACAACGTCGGGACGATCAGCAGCAGCCGGCGGAGGACGTAGGCGAGCATTGCCGTCTACTTGCGCCCGCGCCGCGCGTCGATCGCCTTGGCCTTTTCGGCGTCCACCCACCAGCATTCGACGCAGAGGGTGTACTTGGCGGGCGTTTCGGGGCGGCCGAACCGGTCCCAATAGGCGACGCGGAAGGTGCGGATGTGCCAATGCGGGATCAGGTAATGCCCGGCCTGCAGCACGCGGTCGAGCGCGCGGGTGCGCGCGATCAGGCTTTCGCGGTCGGGCGCGGCGATCACCAGGTCGATCAGCTCGTCCACCACCGGATCCTTGATGCCGATGGTGTTGCGGCTGCCGGGCGTATCGGCCGCGGCCGAACCCCAGAAGTCGCGCTGCTCGTTGCCGGGCGACAGCGACTGGCCGAACGAATCGACGGTCATGTCGAAATCGAAATCGTCGAGTCGTTTGCGGTACTGCGCCGGCTCGACCGTGCGCACGCGCGCCTCGATGCCGAGCCGCTCCAGGTTGCGCGCGAACGGCAGCGCGATCCGCTCCCAGGTCGCCTGGGCGAGCAGGATTTCGAACTGGAACGGCTTGCCGGTGGTGCCGTGCACCAGCTTGCGTTCCTTGACCGTCCACCCGGCGGCGCGCAAAAGATCGAGGGCGGCGCGCAGGTTGGCGCGCAACGCCTCGTCGCTGCCGCCGACCGGGGGGGCGTATTCCTTGGTGAATATGTCTTCCGGGATGCGTCCCCGGAACTGTTCGAGGATTTTCAGTTCCTCGCCCGTCGGCAGGCCCGAGGACGCCAGTTCCGAATTGGAGAAGTAGCTGCGGGTGCGGACGTACTGGTCGTAAAACAGGTTCTTGTTCGCCCACTCGAAATCGAAGGCGAGGATCAGCGCCTGGCGCACGCGCTTATCCCTGAAGATCTCGCGCCGGGTGTTAAACGAAAATCCCTGCATGCCGGTCGGGCGCTCGTGCGGGATTTCCACTTTCTTGATCAGCCCGTCGCGCACCGCGGGAGCGTCGTAGGCGGTCGCCCAATCCTTGGCGACGTTTTCCTGGCGGAAATCGTATTCGCCGGCCTTGAACGCCTCGAGGGCCACCGTGCCGTCGCGGTAGTAATCGTAGCGAAGCTCGTCGACGTTGAAGGTGCCGCGCCGGACCGGAAGGTCGCGGCCCCAATAATCGCGCACGCGCTCGTAGGTGACGGAGCGCCCCGCTTCGAACGACTTGATGCGGTAAGGACCGCTGCCGAGCGGCGGCTCGAGCGTCGTCTTGTCGAATTCGCGCGTCGACCACCAATGCTTGGGCAGGATCGGAAGCTGGCCGACGATCAGCGGCAGCTCTCGGTTGACGCCGTCGGCGAAGGAAAAGCGCACCGTGCGTTCGCCGGTTTGCTCCGCCTTGGCCACGTCCTTGAAATAGGAGCGGTAGAAGGGATGGCCCTTGGTCTTCAGGGTTTCGAGCGAAAAGATCACGTCGGCGACCGTCACCGGCTTGCCGTCGTGCCAGCGCGCGTTCGGCCGGAGCGCGAAGGCGACCCAGGAGCGGTCCTCGGGCACCTCGATCGTTTCGGCGAGCAGGCCGTATTCGCTGAACGCCTCGTCGCCGGACCCGAGCAGCAACGTCTCGAACAGGGCGCCGATGCCGGCGACCGGATTGCCCTTCAGGATATAGGGATTGAAATTGTCGAAGCTGCCGATGGCGGAAAGCCGCGCCTCGCCGCCCTTGGGCGCGTTCGGGTTGGCGTAATCGAAATGGGTGAAACCGGGACCGTATTTCGGCTCGCCGTGCATGGCGATCCCGTGGACGCGGAGAACTTTCGTCTCGGCCACGGCCGGTGGCGCGGCCGCGAGAACCGCCAGCACGCCCAAAGCCGCGAACGCGACGCGCATGATTTCGATCCGCGAGAAATTCCCGCGCCTTCCCCGTGAATTCGGCGATTGTGGCGGCTCGGGCGCGGCCGATCAAGGGAGGGCCGCCATCAAGCTCCCGCGAGCGCCGCCATCGCCTCCGCGTGCCGTCGCCGATCGCCCGCCGCCAGAACCTGGCCCTCCGAATCGAGGCCGAGCGGCCGGCCGCGCCAATCGGTGATGATTCCACCCGCGCCTTCCACCACCGCCACCAGCGGAAGATAGTCCACCGGCTTCATGGTCGCCTCGCAGACCAGATCGACGAACCCTTCCGCGAGCAGGCCGTAGGCGAGGCACTCGGCCCCAAAGACCGGATGCTTGACCTTCTTCTTGAGACGGGCGAAGGCGTCGGCTTCCGCGCCCGGGCGGAACATCTCCGGCGTGGTGGCGTAGAGCCAGGCGTCCTTCAGTGCATCGCACGAACGCACGCGCACGACTTCGCCGTTGCGCGTCGTCGGCCGGCCCGCGATTCCGAGATAACGCACGTCGATCGCCGGATGATCGATGATTCCGAGGATCGGGCGGCCTTGGCGCAGCAACGCGATCAGCGTGCCGAACAAGGGCTTCCCCGTGACGAACGACTTGGTGCCGTCGATCGGATCGATCACCCAGACCCATTCGGCGTCGGCGCGCGTCGAGGCCATCTCCTCGCCGACCACGCCGTGGCCGGGCTGTTCCTCGGCGACGACCGCGCGCAACGCCCACTCGCACTCGCGATCGGCGACGGTAACCGGCGAGGAATCCGCCTTGTCGTCGATCGCCAGCGCGCGGGTCCGGAAATACGGCATGACCGCCGCGCGCGCGGCGTCCGCGAGCCGGAGCGCGAGCGCGACGAGGGCGTCGGGAACGCCGGGAGTTCCGGTCACGTCAGGGCAGCGGTTTCGGCGAGTCGCTGAGCGAGCGCAGGAATGCGATCACCGCGGCGCGCTCGGCGGCGTCCGGCAGCCCGGCGAAGGTCATCTTGTTGCCGGGGGCGTAGTCCTTCGGGCTCTTGAGGAACGTGTCCAGATTTTCGTAGGTCCATTCCTTGCCGACTTTGCCGAGCGCGGGCGAATAGTTGAACCCGTCCGCCTTGGCCGCGCTCCTTCCGACCACGTCCCACAGCGCCGGGCCGACCTTGTGCTTGGCGCCCTTTTCGGCGGCGTGGCAGGCGACGCACTTGCGGAACACCTTGGCGCCATTGTCGGGCGTGGCGGCGGCGAGCAGGGTCTTGAAATCCTGCGGCGGGGCGGCGGCCGCGGCGGTGGCGGCGGGCGCGGCAGCGGTCTTGGTTTCGGCGAACGGCAGCTTTTCGGAACCGGCGGTGCGCGGCGCGACCAGCACGTCGGCCAGCATATGGCCGCCCCAGATCAGCCACGCGGCGATCAGGAGTCCGGCGCCCGCTTTTTCGAGAAATGACATCATGGTCTGCTGTCCCTTGCGTCGGGCGAATGTAGCGGGCCCGACACAGGTATTCAACCGCCGCCCGGCGCGATAATGTGGCGCAAATGTCCGTTCCGCCCCGCATCCAACCCCGCAATCCGGTCGCGGTGATTCCGGCGCGCATGGCCTCGACCCGTTTTCCGGGAAAGCCGCTCGCCGATCTTCTGGGCGAGCCGATGATCGTTCACGTCTGGCGGCGCGCCCGCGAGGCCGCCGTCGGCCCGGTGATCGTCGCGGCCGCCGAACAAGAAATCGCCGACGCCGTGCGCCGCGCGGGCGGCGAGGCGGTGCTGACCGCGCCCGAGCTGCCGTCGGGTTCGGACCGCATCCACGCGGCGCTCGCGGCCTTCGATCCCGAAAGGCGCTTCGACGCGGTGGTCAACGTCCAGGGCGATCTGCCGACCATCGAGGCGGAAGCGGTGCGCGCGGCGCTGGAGCCGCTCGCCGACGCGGCCGTCGACATCGCCACCCTGGTCGCCGAGATCGCGGAACCCGAGGAACGCGACGACCCCAACGTGGTCAAGGCCGCGGTCGGCTTCGCGCCCGGATCGCGCATCGCCCGCGCGCTCTATTTCAGCCGGGCCGCGATCCCCTCGGGCGCGGGGCCGCTTTATCACCATATCGGCCTCTACGCCTACCGGCGGGAGGCGTTGGAGCGGTTCGTCGGCCTGCCCGAAAGCCCGCTCGAAAAACGCGAACGGCTGGAGCAGTTGCGCGCGCTCGAAGCCGGAATGCGCATCGCCGCGCGGCTCGTTGACACCGTTCCGCTCGGTGTCGATACTCCCGCCGACCTCGCGCGCGCGCGCGAAATTATTAAGGCGCGTCAACCAGCGAACCGCCGATGACGAAAGCGAAAGAACGCGGGACCATCGCCTTCCAGGGCGCGGCCGGGGCCTATTCCGACCTCGCCTGCCGCGAAGCCTATCCGGCGATGCGGACGCTGCCGTGCCGAACCTTCGAGGACGCGTTCGAGGCGCTGGCCAAGGGCCGCGCCCGGCTGGCCATGATCCCGATCGAAAATTCGGTCGCCGGGCGCGTCGCCGACATCCATCACCTGCTGCCCGATTCGGGGCTTTATATCGTCGGCGAGCATTTCCAGCGGGTGAACCATCATCTGCTCGGTCTCAAGGGCGCGCGCCTCGGCGACATCGTCCGCGTCCACAGCCACGTGCACGCCCTCAATCAATGCCGCAAGTTGATCCGCCGGCTGCGCCTGCACCCGGTCGTCACCGAGGACACCGCCGGCGCGGCGGCGCACATCGCCAAGCTCGGCGATCCGACGCAAGGAGCGATCGCGTCCAAGCTCGCGGCGCGCATCTACGGCCTCAAGTCGCTCAAGGCCAATATCGAGGACGCCGAACACAACACCACCCGCTTCATCGTCATGGCGAAGAAGCCGCGCATGCCGCGCCCCGGATCCGGCCCGGTCATCACCAGCTTCGTGTTCCGCGTGCGCAACGTGCCGGCGGCGCTGTTGAAGGCGCTGGCCGGCTTCGCCACCAACGGCGTCAACATGACCAAGCTCGAAAGCTACGTCAGCCCCGATTTCGTCGCCGCCCAGTTCTACGCCGACATCGAGGGGCACCCCGAGGACCGCAACGTCAAGCTCGCGTTCGAGGAGCTCGGCTTCTACACCCACGAGGTCAAGGTGCTCGGCGTCTATCCCGCGCACGCCTACCGTCTCAAGATGGAAAAGCGCGCCGCCGGAAAGTAAGGCGGGACGTCAATGCTTCAGCTTCGCGCGCAGCTCGTAATGCCGCGAGCGTTCGTCGAATCGCGCCAGGAGCGCGCGCGCCTTGGCCGGGACATAGGCCGTTTCGTGATCCTCGCCGGCGAAACGCCTGACCGCATCCCACCCGTCGAACCGCATCACGGTGACGAATTCCACCTCGTCGCCGACCGGACGCCGTAGAAGGTCGATGCCCCGGTATCCGGCGACGCCCTTGGCGGCGATGCCCGGAAAAATCTCCGTTTTAAGCAAATTCTCGTAGGCGTCGGCGTTTGCCGGCGTCGTCCAACCGTGCCAAATGCGGATGATCATGGGGGCGTCCTTTACGCGCGCGTCAATCCTCTTCCGCCAGCCATTCTTCTATCAAGAAGCGCGCGATCGAATCGGGCCGCGACAGCCTGAGGTCGCCCTCCGGCAACGCCTTCAACTCGGCGCGCGTGAACCAGCGCGCGTCGGCCAGTTCCTTTCCGTCGCGGCGAATGGCGTCGTCGGCCGCCGCGGCGCGGAAGCCGAGCATGAGGGACGCGGGAAACGGCCATGGCTGCGACGCGCGGTAGGATATGGCGGCGAGCCGCACGCCCGCCTCCTCCATCGCCTCGCGCGCGACCGCCGCTTCGAGCGCCTCGCCCGGCTCGACGAAACCGGCGAGCGCCGAATACATGCCCTCGGGCCAGTGGTGCTGGCGGGCGAGCAGGCAGCGCGCCGCGCCCGGCTTGCGGCGCGGCGCCGGTCGCGTCAGCAGCATGATGACCGCCGGATCGGTGCGCGGGAAATGATCGCGGCCGCAATCGGGACGGACGCAGCGCCGGGCATGGCCGCCGTCGCGCGATTCGGTCGGCGCGCCGCAGGCGCCGCAGAACCGGCTCGCGCCGTGCCAATGCGCCAGGCCGCGCGCGCAGGCGAGCAGCGCGGCCTCGCCGCCCGCCAGCAGCGCGCCCGCGGACCTCAGATCCCGGAACGCGGCGCCGTCCGACGCACCGTTCAGGAACCCGCCGAGATCGGCCTCGGCGATGTCCGACACGTCGGTGGCGAACCACGCCCCTTGGGCGTCGGCGCCGAGAAAAATCCGCTCCCGGCCGGCGGCCAACGCGCGGCGCGCCGCCTCGCCGGCGAGCGCGACCATCGCCGGCGCGCCGTCCGCGGTGATCAGGTTGCGGTTGCGCCAAACCGGCACGACCCGGGTCGAGGACGCGGCCGCCGCTTCGGCCAGGGCCGCCGCGTCGCGGCGCAGGTGGCTCGCCCGGTCGAGCGGAAACGCGCAATAGGCGATTCGCGGGCGGTGATCGCGCTCCGGCATGGCCGCCAAAATCGCATGCATGCCCGCCGCCGACAATCGGCGGTTTTTCGCCGATTTTGAGGCTTTTTTAACCAAGCGGCGGTTAATCAGGCAGTTGGTCCTCCGGGCGCCACGCGGCGCCGCTGGGCAAGGGGCGACGGTATGGCGGCTCGCAAGCGAAGGTTCGGATGCGGCGCGGTTCTCGCGGCGACGATCGTCGCCGGGTGCGCGCAGGTATCCATGCCGAGCGTGTTCGACGCCTGCGAGCCGGTGCCGGCCGGCGCGTTCGACGCGGTCGACTGGAACGCTGCGCGCCTGATCAACGTTCGCGTCCGCCACGGCGAGTTTCAGCCTTCCCTGATCCGGCTGTATCAGGATCGCCCCTACGTGATGCGGCTCGAAAACCGCGACTCCACGTCGCGCCGGTTCCAGGCGTCGGGATTCTTCGCCGCCGTCCACATCCAGTCGATCACGCGCTCGAGCGGACCGGCGACCGAGGTATCTTGCCCGTACGGGATTTCGGTCGCGCCGCGCGAGGTGGTCGAGGTGCGCTTCATCGCCGCGCGCGACGGGCGCTACGAATACCGCGACGATTTCCTGCCCTTCATGTTCGGGGGCATCCCGGACGGCATCGTCCACATCGAGGCGCCGCCGATGTTCGCCGCCCTGATGCCGCCTGCGATTCCCGGAATCACCAAACCCGTCGACGACATCCCGGTAGGTCCCTACGCGCCGGCGAGCGTCCCGGTCGTTCCGCCGGCGCCGGAAGCGCCTTCGCCCGCCGAGCCCGCCGCGATGCCCGCGGTTCCGCCCGCGCCCGAAACGCCGGCGATGCCGACGGAGCCTTCCGCGCTCCCGGTTCCGATGCCGGCACCCGAAGCGCCGCCCGCGGTGCCGACCGAGCCCGTCACCCTTCCCGTGCCACTGCCCGCGCCCGAAACGCCGCCCACGACGGAGCCCGTGACTGCACCCGTCATTCCGCCCGCGCCCGAAACTCCGGCGATGCCGACGGAACCGTCGGCGCTGCCGGTTCCCATGCCCGCGCCGCAAACACCCGCGACGCCTGTCGAGCCCTCCGCGTTTCCGATCGCGCCGCCCGCGCCGGAGACGCCGCCCGCCGCCGAACCCGCCGCGCCGATCTTCACGCTGCCGCCGCCCGCGATCGACAGGCCGCGCCCGCTGGCGCCCGAACACACGCCCGGCAATATTCCGCCGCGTCCGGGCGGCGTCGGCCTGTTCGGCCAATAATTTTCCGCGCGCGTCTTATTTATCCACACGCTGTCCGCGCGCGCATCGGTTAGTGCGCGCTTTCCGTTCCGGTCCCTCGCTTGGTATAGTCGGGCCGGGAGGTTGGCGCCGGACGAGCCCCTCGCCAACCCGGTCAGGTCCGGAAGGAAGCAGCCGTAACGAGTTCCGGCCCGGGTCGACGTTCAACCTCCCACCTTCGCGGCTTGATCATTGCCACCGAAACCGGACGAGCGCCGATGACCGAACCGGCCGATCGCGATCCCGTTGCCTCCGACCGGACCGACGCGCCCCTAGCGGGGCACGCCGCCGGCGCCTATCGGGTGCTCGCCCGCAAGTACCGCCCCGCCACCTTCGCCGACCTGATCGGCCAGGAGGCGATGGTGCGCACGCTGACCAACGCCCTGCGCTCGGGCCGGCTCGCGCACGCCTTCGTGCTGACCGGGGTGCGCGGGGTCGGCAAGACCACGACCGCCCGCATCATCGCCCGCGCCCTCAACTGCGTCGGGCCCGACGGTCGGGGCGGGCCGACCGCCGAGCCCTGCGGCCGCTGCGAGCATTGCCGCGCGATCGCCGAGGACCGCCACGTCGACGTGATCGAGATGGACGCCGCCAGCCGCACCGGCGTCGACGACATCCGCGAGCTGATCGACGGCGTGCGCTACCGCCCGACCTCGGCGCGTTACAAGATCTACATCGTCGACGAAGTGCACATGCTGTCGAAGAACGCCTTCAACGCGCTCCTGAAGACGCTGGAGGAACCGCCGCCGCACGTCAAATTCGTCTTCGCCACCACCGAAATCCGCAAGATCCCGGTCACCGTGCTGTCGCGCTGCCAGCGCTTCGATTTGCGCCGCATCGACGAGGACGCTTTGCGCGCGCACTTCCGCGCCATCGCCGAACGCGAGGGCGCGAAAATCGCCGACGCCGCCCTCGGCCTGATCGCGCGCGCCGCCGACGGCAGCGTGCGCGACGGCTTGAGCCTGCTCGACCAGGCCATCTCCCACGTCGAGGATCAAAACGAAATCGGCGAAGCCGACGTGCGCGCCATGCTCGGGCTCGCCGACCGCACGCTCACCTTCGATCTGGTCGAGGCGGCGCTCGCGGGCGACGCGGCGCGCGCGCTCGGCGTTCTTGCCGCCCAGCACGACGCCGGGGCCGACGCCGCGCAGGCGATCGAGGACGCGCTCGGCTTGGTCCATTGGCTGACGCGGATCAAGCTCGCGCCCGAGGCCGCCGACGATCTCGCCGTGCCCGAATTGGAACGAAAGCGCGGCCGCGCCATGGCCGAAGCGCTTTCGATCCCGGCGCTGGCGCGGGCGTGGCAGGTTCTGCTGAAGGGCCTCGCCGAAACCCGAAGCGCCCCCAACGGCGCGGAAGCGGCGGCGATGGTGCTGGTCAGACTTGCTTACGCGAGCGCGCTGCCGACGCCGGAAGAAGCGATCCGCGCCCTCGACGCGGGCGGCGCCGCGCGTCCGGCGACGATATCGCCGTCGGCGCCCAGGACGACCGTTCCGCCTCCGCCCGCGTCGGCGTCGGCGCGTCCCTCGACCGCGCCCCGTACGTCCGCCGCGCTCGCGCAAACCATACCGATGGCCGCGCCGCAAACCGACCAGCCGGTCGCCGCCGAAACCGCCGCACCGATTGCGTTCGAGTCGCCCAAGCTGGAGACCTTCGAGCAGGTGGCGGCCTTGGCCTCCGCGCGGAAAGAAGGCCGCCTCGCCGGTCATTTGCAGCGCGACGTGCATTTGGTCCGGTTCGAGCCGGGCCGGATCGAATTCCGCCCCGGCGAACACGCCCCCGACGACCTCGCCCGCCAACTCAGCGCCTTTCTCAACCGCGAAACCGGCCGCACCTGGCTGATCGGCGTGTCCTCCGCCGCCGGCGGCCGCACGCTGGCGGAAGAGAAGGAAGCCGCACGCGCCTCCTTGCGCGCCGAGATCGCCGAGCACCCCTTCGTCAAGGCGGTGCAGGCCGCATTCCCCGGCGCCCGGATCGAGGACGTGCGCCCGCCCAAGCGCGAGGACGCGCCGGAAATCGGAGAAGCAAGCGAAGAGCCGAGCGGCGAATTCTGATCTAGGCCCCGACCAGGGCGTGCGCCAAGGCGGCGGGCGAAATCGGTTTTTCCAGAACCGCGTCCAACGTTCCCGAACCGGCCTGATTCCAGATTTGATCGGCGGCGAGGCCGCTGAGGGCGACGATTCGCGTTTGAGGCGAAACCGCCCGGATCGCGGCGGCGAACGCGTGCGCGGGCATTCCGTCCATCACCCAATCGCAAATGACCCGGTTCCCCGGCCGTTGGTTCCAGCGGTCGATGGCTTCCGCGCCGCTGGCCGCGAGGCTGACATCCTTCACGCCGAAAGCCTTGAGGACGCTGACGAGGAACTTGCGGAACCTGGGATTATCCTCGACCACCTGCACGCGCATGCGGGCAAAATCGGGGTTACGCACGCCGATGCTGTCCGCGAAGTGAATCGATTCGGCGTTCGCGACGGCCCCGGTCATAGTGCGGCATTGTTCCAGATAGGCGAAATCCTCGGTCCGGATGTGCTCGACCAGCCATCGATGCAAAAAGTCGCGCACTTCGTTCTTCTCGACGCTGGCGGAGTCTTGGCGGAACTTGCGGGTGATTTCCGCCACCCGCCCGGCGATATTGCCGTGGATGCGGCGGTGTTCCTCGAACCCGGCGTAGCCGCAGGCCAGCAGCATCGCTTCCTCGCGGGCGAAATGATAGACGGTGTAGTCGTTGAGCGCGTTCAGCACGCTGGCGAGTAATGCGGTCTCCTCGGCGGCACTGATTCCCTCTTCGACCTGATTGAGCAGCCCGACCAACATCCGATGATCCGCGTCCACGAACGGAATCCCGGTTTCCAGCGATTGTGTCCAATGAATCTTGGCCATCTACTGCTTCCTTCCGTGACCGGGGCGGTCGCTTCCCGAACTCCCGCAAATTGTATAGTTTTGCCGAAATGCGGTACTATTATGGAAAAACCCTCATCCATGTGTGGTTAGAGAACTTTTTGATTTTTGAAGAAATTCCGGATCGTATGGTCTAACCCGATGCGAAGCCCACGGCGCCGATTTGGTTGCGTATCCGAAACGAGGTCCGAACGATGAAAAACCTAGCCCAGATGCTGAAGCAGGCGGGCGAGCTGCAGGCGCGCATGCAGGCGATGCAGGATCAGCTCGCGACCCTCGAAGTCACCGGCGGCGCGGGCAATGGCAAGGTCGAGGTGGTCGCCACCGGCAAGGGCGAGGTGCGCCGGGTGCGGATCGCCCCCGAGCTGCTCGTCCAGGGCGACGCCGGCCTGCTGGAGGATTTGGTGCGGGTCGCCGTCAACGACGCCCGCGCCAAGGCCGACGCCGAGGCGAAGGCGCGCCTTTCCGAACTCACCGGCGGGCTGCCGCTGCCGCCCGGATTCCAATTGCCGTTCTAGTCGCCGGCCTTATGCCCAACGTCTCATGCTCGACATCGAACGCCTGATCCAGATGCTCGCGCGCCTGCCGAGCCTCGGGCCCCGCTCGGCCCGGCGCGTCGCGCTGCACCTTTTGAAACGCAAGGACGCGACGCTGACGCCGCTGGTCCAGGCGCTGACCGAGGCCGCCGCCAACGTCCGCACGTGTTCCGCCTGCGGCAACCTCGACACCGCCGATCCGTGCGGCATCTGCGCCGACGCCAAGCGCGATCTCTCGGTGCTGTGCGTGGTGGAAGACGTGGCCGATTTGTGGGCGATGGAGCGCGCGGGCGCCTTTCGCGGGCGCTATCACGTGCTGGGGGGCGCGCTCTCGGCGCTCGACGGCGTCGGCCCCGAGGAATTGCGCATCCCGAAGCTGGTCGAGCGCGTCGCCGCCGAGCGGATCGGCGAGGTGATCCTCGCCACCAACGCCACTGTCGAGGGCCAGACCACGGCGCACTACATCGCCGAACGGCTGGCCGGCACCGGGGCCAAGGTTTCGGGCCTCGCCCAGGGGATTCCGGTCGGCGGCGAACTCGATTACCTCGACGACGGCACGCTGTCGGCCGCGCTCAAGGCGCGCCGCGTGTTGTAGCGGGCGCCGGCTTGCCGCCGCCGCCCCGTTGGCATAATATGCCATAGCCCGCCGCGCACTTCGGAAAACGCCAATGCCGACCCGCAACGTCGTCCTGACCGAACGCCAAACCCGCCAGATCGAACGGCTGGTGTCGTCCGGCCGCTACCAGAACGCGAGCGAGGTTCTGCGCGAGGGCTTGCGGCTGATCGAATCCCGGGACGCGGAGGAAAAAGCGCGCCGCGCCGCCTTGCGCGCCGCCGTCCAGGTCGGCATCGACGACATCGAGGCCGGACGGTACCGGAGCTTCGCGAGCCCGGGCGCGCTGCGCCGGTACCTGAAAACGTCGGCGAGGGCGGCGATCAAACAAGGCCGCGCGCGAACGGAGCCGGATTGAGGCCCGCGCGCGGTTCCTGGCGGGTGCGCCTGACGGCCGCCGCCGAAACCGACTTCAACCGGATTTTGCGGGAAACCGCCGAACGCTTCGGCGAGCGCCAGGCGACCGTCTACGCCGAAACGCTGCTGGCCGCGCTGGAGGCGTTGCGGGACGGCCCGCGCGCGCCGGGCGCCAGGCCGCGCGACGAACTGGCCAAGGGAATTTTCACGCTCCATGCCGCGCGCGCCGGGCGCAAGGCCCGGCACTTGATCGTGTTCCGGATCGAACCGGGGCGCGGCGGAAAATTCGTGCAGGTCTTGCGCGTCCTGCACGAAGCGATGGATTTGCCCCGCCGCGTCGCGCCGATAGGCGCGCATTCGCGCGTCGCAACGGGCGAAAGCGGCGATTCTTGAGGGCGGCGCGACGCGCTCAAGGCGCGCCGGGCGCTGTAGGACTCTATTTCTTCTCCGGCACGTCCGCCTCGGCGACGCGGGCGATGCGGCCGGCGAGCTTGTCGGCCGAAATCCGCACCTGGCGCAGCGTGTCGACCACCCGGCCGAATCCGGTTTCCAGTTCGCCCGCGCGCTGTACCAGGCGGTCGGCGTCGTCCTTGAGCCGCTGCACCTCGGTGCGGATTTCCTCGGCGCGCTCGACCATCGCCGCGTCCTGCACGACGGCGCGCACCGTGGTCAGCGCCGCCATCAGCGTGGTCGGCGAGACGATCCCGACGCGCAACCGGTGCGCCTCCTCGACCGCGTCGGAAAGATGGGCGTGGATTTCGGCGTAGACCGCTTCCGAGGGCACGAACATCAGCGCCCAGTCGGCGGTTTCGCCGCGCACGATGTATTTCTCGGCGATGTCCTTGACGTGCTTGACCACGTCCTGGCCGAGCTGCTTTCGCGCCCGGATGCGCGCCGCGTCGTCGGCGGCCGCCTGCACCGCGCGGAACGATTCCAACGGGAACTTGGCGTCGACCCCGATCGGTCCCGGCGGTTTCGGCAATTTGACCAGGCAATCGACGCGCTTGCCGTTGGCGAGCGTCGCCTGCATTTCGAACATGCCTTCCGCCAGCACGTCGCGGACCAAATCCTCCATCTGGCGCTGGCCGAAGGCGCCGCGCGCCTGCTTGTCGCCGAACACGCGGTTGAGGTCGACCACCTGCTCGGCGAGCTTCTCGATGTTGGCGCGCGCCGAATCGATCACCGCCACCTTGTCGGTGATCGATTGCAGCCGCTGGTGGGTATGGCCGAAGGCCGCCGTGATTTCGCCCTTCAAAGCGGCGAACTCGCGCATCACGCCGTCGAACGGCTCCGCCGACGCGCCCCGCCTAAGCGCGACGAAGGCGAGCACAAGCGCCGCGAGCGCGACGATGACGGCGGCGACGGCGACGAGTTCCATCGCGCGAGCCTACCACGAAAGTCCGGCCATCGCCCCGGCAAGCGCGGTGGCGAGCGTGCCGGAGACGATGGTCTTGGGCCCGAGCGCCACGATCTCGGCCCGCCGTGCGGGCGCGATGGTGGCGAGCCCGCCGATCATGATGCCGAGGCTGCCGAAATTGGCGAAGCCGCAGAGCGCATAGGTCATGATCAGGCGCGAGCGCGGGCTGAGATCGGCGTCGGTGTATTTGGCGAGTTCGAGATAGGCGAGCAGTTCGTTGAGCACGGTCTTGATCCCGAACAGCCGCCCGGCGGCGAGCGCCTCGTCCCACGGCACGCCGACCGCGAGCGCGAGCGGCGCCAGCGCGAGTCCGAATAGACGTTCGAGGGTGACCTTGGCCCCGCCCACGTCGGGCAATAGGCCGAGCGCCTGGTTGACCAAGCCGACGAGGGCCACCAGCACGATCAGCATGGCGACGATGTTGATCAGGAGTTGCGCGCCGTCGAGGGTGCCGCGCGTGATCGCCTCCCACGCGCCTTGATGGTCCGAGGGCGGCAATGTTTCCTCGGCCGCGCCCGGCCGCGCCGCCGCGTCCGCCGGCACCATGACGCGCGCGATCACGATCGCCGCCGGCGCCGCGAGCAGCGAGGCGACCAGGATGTGCCCGAGCGCGTCCGGCACGGCGGTCGCCAGGAACGACGCATAGAGCGCCATCACCGTTCCGGCGATGGTCGCCATGCCGCAACTCATCACCGAAAAAAGTTCCGCGCGCGACAGCCGTTCGAGATAGGGCCGGATCAGGAGCGGCGCCTCGACCATGCCGACGAACACGTTGGCGGCGGCCGACAGGCCCTCGGCCCCGCCGACGCCCATGGCGCGGCGCAGCACCCACGCGAACGCCTTGACGATCGCCGGCAGCACCCGCCAGTGGAACAGCAGCGCCGAGAGCGCGCTCATCACCAGGACCAAGGGCAGCGCCTGGAACGCGAGCACGAAGCTGGCGCCGGCGTAGGTTTCCGCGAACGGCAGCGGCCCGCCGCCCAGGTAGCCGAACACGAAGCTTGTGCCCGCCTGGGTCGCGCGCTGGAGCGCGAGCAGCGCGTCGTTGAGCAGCAGCAGCGCGTCCTTGACCAAGGGCACCTTGAGCAGCAGCAGCGCCAGCGCGAATTGCAGCAGGAGCCCGCCGGCGACCAGCCGGCCCGAAACCGCGCGCTTGTTTTCCGACAACGCAAACGCGATCGCGACCAACGCGGCGATTCCGCCCAGGCTTTGCAACGCCAACCAATTCAACGGTTTATCCCCCTTGGCCCGCGCCCGCCCCGGCTTGACGGGGGTCGATGCGCGCTCTATGTCGGGGCCATGGCCCGGCTTCCCATCATCATCGCTCCCGACCCCCGGCTCAAGGCCAAGGCCGAGCCGGTCGCCAAGGTCGACGCCGACATCCGCCGCCTGATGGACGACATGCTGGAAACCATGCACGGCGCCAACGGCATCGGTTTGGCCGCGCCCCAGGTCGGCGTCCTGAAGCGCGTGATCGTGGTCGATATCGCGAAACCGCGGGATCGCGCGCGCGGAGCGCTCGATAACGACGAGCCGCCCATGCGCCTGCGCATGGCCAACCCGGAGATCGTCTGGGCCTCCGACGACGAGGTCGCGCGCGACGAAGGGTGCCTGTCGTTTCCCGAGCAGTTCGCCGAAATCCGCCGCCCGGGCAAGATTCGCGTCCGCTACCTCGACCACGAAAACGAAATCCGCGAAATGGAGGCGGACGGATTGCTCGCGGTCTGCATCCAGCACGAAATGGATCACCTCGACGGCGTGCTGCTGGTCGATCGCGTGTCGGCGGTGAAGCGCGATATCATTCTTCGCAAGCTGGCCAAGGCCAAGCGTCTCGCCGAAGCCGAGGCGGTCTGACGGCGCGATGGCCCGCGCCCTCGACCTCGTCTTCATGGGCAGCGCCGAATTCGGCCGGTCGGCGCTGAAGGCGCTGCTTAATGCCGGGCATCGGATCACGGCGGTTTACGCCCAGCCGCCCAAGCCCGCCGGACGCGGGCAACACGAACACCCCTGCCCGATCCACGCCGCCGCGCGCGATCTCGGAATTCCCGTGCGCACGCCGAAATCCTTGCGCGACGGCGCCGAACAGGAATCCTTCGCGCGCCTGAAGGCCGACGCGGCGGTGGTCGCCGCCTACGGGCTGATCCTGCCGCGCCCGGTCCTGGAGGCGCCGCGCTTGGGCTGTCTCAACATCCACGCCTCGGCTCTCCCGCGCTGGCGCGGAGCGGCGCCGATCCAGCGCGCGATCCTCGCGGGCGACGCGGAAACCGGCGTCACCATCATGCAGATGGACGAGGGACTCGATACCGGCGCCATCCTGCTCATGGAAAAAATCCCGATCGGCCCGACGACGACGGCGGGCGAGCTGCACGACGCCCTCGGCGATCTCGGCGCCCGGCTGATCGTACGCGCGCTCGAAGGCGTGGCGGCGGGAACGCTCGCGGCGACGCCGCAACCGAAGGACGGCGTCACCTACGCCGCCAAGCTTTCCCGCGACGAAGGCCGCCTCGATTGGCGCAAGCCGGCGAGCGAACTCGCGCGCGCGGTGCGCGCCTTCGATCCCTGGCCCGGCACCTGGTTCGAAAAAGACGGCGAGCGGATCAAGGTGCTGGCGGTGGAAGTGGTAGAAGGACACGGCGCGCCGGGAACGGTGCTCGACAATGCA
The DNA here is from genome assembly GCA_016872535.1 of Rhodospirillales bacterium. NCBI lineage: Bacteria > Pseudomonadati > Pseudomonadota > Alphaproteobacteria > Rhodospirillales > Rhodospirillales bacterium. The sequence continues at coordinate 113,899 of VGZQ01000001.1, forward strand.
CCGACTATTGCCTGCGGCGCGGGCGCGTTGCGGCTGGTCACGCTCCAGCGCGCGGGCCGCGCGGCCATGACGGCAGGAGAATTTTTGCGCGGCTTTCCGCTTCCCCCCGGCACGGTGCTTTCCTGATGCCGCGCTATCGCCTGCTGCTCGAATACGACGGCGGGCCGTTCGTCGGCTGGCAACGCCAGGACAACGGGCTTTCGGTGCAGGAAGTGCTCGAAGACGCCATCTTCGCCTTGAGCGGCGAGAAGGCCGAAACGGTCGCGGCCGGGCGCACCGACGCGGGCGTGCATGCCTTGGGCCAGGTGGTGCACTTCGACCTGGGCCGCGAGTTTCCGCCGGATACGGTGCGCGACGCCCTCAACTTCCACATGAAGCCGAACCCGGTCGCGGTGCGCGAAGCCGCCTTGGCCGCGCCCGATTTCCACGCCCGCTTTTCGGCGACGTCGCGCGCCTACGTCTATCGCATCGCCAACCGGCGCGCGCGGCTCGCGCTCGATTTCGGACGCAAGTGGTGGGTGCCGGCGCCGCTCGACGCCGAGGCCATGAACGCGGCGGCGAAGATGCTGGTCGGGCGGCACGACTTCACCACCTTCCGCGCGTCGCTCTGCCAGGCGAAATCGCCGGTGAAGACCCTCGACGTTCTCGACGTCGCGCGCGAGGGCGAGGACATTACCGTGTCCGCCCGCGCGCGCTCGTTTCTCCATCACCAGGTGCGCAACATGGTGGGCACGTTGCGCCTGGTGGGCGAAGGCAAGTGGACTGTCGCCGACGTGCGGGCCGCGCTCGAGGCCCGCGACCGCACCCAGGGCGGCCCGACTGCGCCGCCGGAGGGGTTGTATCTGGTGGAAGTGACGTATTAGCGCACGGGCGTTTCAATCGTCGTTCGTTCCGCGCATGGCCCGCGCGAAGTCCCGCCCACCGAACAGAATCCGAACGACGACCACTTCGGTTTTCAGCACCTGGAACACGATGGTCGCCCGCCGCTCGAAACCCACCGTCCGCAGCCCTTGGCGAATGTCGTCCCGCCGCGCGCCGCGTTCGGGAAAGATTTCGAGCGCCAAGCAGGCCGCCTCGATCCGGTCGATGTAGGCTCCGGCGACGACGCGCCCCGAGTTTCCGGCGATATGGCGATAGAGCGCGAGCAGGTCGGCTTCGGCGCGCGGCCGGAAGACGACCTGATAGTTCTTCACTTCGCGCGGCGCGCGTGGTGGGCGCGGAGCCGCGCGAACACCTTGGCCGCCGGCACGTTCGGCCGGGGATCGGCGAAGGCCTCGTCCACGCGCCGGCGCAGCCAAGCGTCGAGAACCGCTTCCTCGCGGTCGAGCGCGCGCACCGCCGCGCGCACGACCTCGCTCGCCGAGGCGTAGGCGCCGGACTTGACCCGCGCCTCGACCCGCTTGCGAAGGGCGCCCAGGGTGACGGTGACGGGACGGCTGGTGCGGGGCATGGGTCGCGCTTTCTCCGGTCGAACGACGGAATATGACAATGTCATACTAGTTCGCTCGCCGCGCGAACGCAAGCCTTACGCCCGCATGGATCAAGACGCGGCGAAATAGCGCTTCAGGATCCGGTAATAGATTTCCTCGAGGCGCTTCAAGTCCTCGAGCGCCATCCATTCGTCCACCTTGTGCGAGGTGGCGTTGACGCCGCCGAATTCGATCACCGGGCAATAGTGGCGGATGAAGCGCGCGTCCGAAGTGCCGCCGTGGGTGCTGAGTTCGGGCGTCAACCCGGTCACCTCGCGCACCGCCGCCGTCACCAGCTCGCTCAAGCGTCCGGGCGGCACCACGAACGGCTCGCCGGTCACGTGCATCGCCAACTCGAACTTGCCGCCGATTTTTTCGCAGCGTTCGCGCAGAAGTTTTTTGAGCGATTCGCCCGAATGGCGGTCGTTGAAGCGAATGTTGAACCGGGCCTCGGCCTTGGCCGGCGTCACGTTGGTCGCCGGATTGCCGACGTCGATGGAAGTGACGGCGACGGTCGAGGGCTGGAAATGCGTCGAGCCGGGATCGAGCGGCACGTCGGTAATCGCCGCCAGCATTTTCAGGAGCCGCGGGATCGGGTTGTCGGTCGCTTCCGGATAGGCCGAATGGCCCTGAATGCCGTGCACGGCGAGCGAGGCATTGAGGCTGCCGCGACGGCCGATCTTGGCCATTTCGCCGAAGGTCTTGGGGCTGGTCGGCTCGCCCACCAGGCAGGCGTCGATTTTTTCGCCCTCGCCCGCGAGCGTCTTCAGCATCTTGGCGGTGCCGTTGATGGAAGGTCCTTCCTCGTCGCCGGTGATCATCAGGCTGACGGAGCCGGGAAACGCACCGCCACTTTCGGCGAGCAGGCGCGCGGTCGCGGCGACGAAGGCGGCGATGGCGCCCTTCATGTCGGAGGCGCCCCGGCCGTAAAGGCGCCCGTCCTTGACCACGGCGCCGAACGGATCGACCGACCAGCCCTTGGCGTCGCCGACCGGGACCACGTCGGTGTGGCCGGCGAAACAGAAATGCGGCGCGCGCGAACCCAGGCGGGCATAGAGGTTGTCGACGTCGGGCGTGCCCGGCTCCGAGTACGGCATCCGCCGGCAGGAAAATCCGAGCGGCTTCAATGCGCCTTCGAGCACCGCGAGCACGCCTTCGTCCTTCGGCGTCACGCTCGGCCGGCGGATCAGGGCGCGCGCGAGTTCGAGGGACGCGGGATTGGCCCCGGAGGGGCCGGCCGCGCCGAGGCCTGAAGAAGACGCGGGCATGATTAATCCCTCAGCAATTCGTTGATGGACGTCTTGGCGCGGGTTTTTTCGTCGACCCGTTTCACGATCACCGCGCAATAGAGCCCGGGCCCGGGCGCGCCGTCGGGCAAGGGCTTGCCCGGCATGGTGCCCGACACCACAACCGAATAGGGCGGCACGCGGCCCATGTGCGTTTCGCCGGTGGCGCGATCGACGATCTTGGTCGAGGCGCCGAGATAGACGCCCATGGAAAGGACCGAACCCTCGCCGACCACGACCCCTTCGGCGACCTCGGCGCGCGCGCCGACGAAGCAGTTGTCCTCGATGATCACCGGGCCCGCCTGCACCGGCTCCAGCACGCCGCCGATGCCGGCGCCGCCGGAGATGTGACAATTTTTTCCGATCTGCGCGCAGCTGCCGACCGTCGCCCAGGTGTCGATCATGGTGCCCCGATCCACGTAGGCGCCGACGTTGACGAAGGACGGCATCAGGACAACGCCGGGCGCGATGTAGGCGGAGCGGCGCACCACGCAGTTGGGCACCGCGCGAAAGCCCGCCTTGCGGAAGTCGGCGTCGCTCCAGCCCGCGAACTTGGAGGCGACCTTGTCGTACCACGCGCCCCCCCCGGGCCCGCCCGCGATCGGCGTTGAATCGGTCAAACGGAACGAGAGCAGCACCGCTTTCTTCAGCCATTGGTGCACTTTCCATTCGTTATTAGACTTTTCGGCGACGCGCAGGGCGCCGGAATCGAGCAGCGCCAACGCCGCCTCCACCGCGTCGCGCACCTCGCCCTTGGTCCCGGAATCGATCCGGTCGCGGGTTTCCCAGGCGGCGTCGATGACGCGGGCGAGATCGGACGTGGACATGTTTTTCAGGAATTCTCGGCTGTCGCGGGGACCCGAACATGGCCGGAACCCCGGCACCCTGTCAACGGCCGCACGGGACGCGCGTTGACGGGGCTTTTCGTTCCTCCCAGGATGGGTACGCATGCTCTCCTCCCTTCCCTTCGCGCCGGGCGGGCCGCACGGGGTCGACCCGCTGATCCTGCTGGTCATGGCGCTGCTCGCGGAAGCGATCTTCGGCGGCTTCCCGATCTTGTTCCGACTCTTGCGCCATCCGCGCGATCTCGCCGAGGGCGGGGCCGCGTGGCTCGATCGCAAGCTCAACCGCGAACAGCGGAGCGAAAGCACCCGCGCGTGGCGCGGCGTGTTCGCGCTGATCGCCGTCGTCGGCCTCGCCGTCGCTCTCGGCCTCGCGGTCGGCTGGCTCGCGCGCAACCACCCGTTCGGCTGGATCGTCGAGTTCCCGCTGGTGGTCGCGCTGCTCGGCCAGCGGCAAGCCTACGAGCGCGCCCGCGAGGTCGCCAGCGCCCTCGACGACCACCTCGAGGCGGCGCGGCGGGCGCTGGAACGCATGGGCGAGCCCAACGCCGCCGCCCTCGATTTTTCCGGCGTCGCCCGCGCCGCGCTCGAACGCCTCGCGCGGTCGTTCGCCGTCGACGTGGCCGCGCCGGTCGCGGGCTACGTCCTGTTCGGCCTCGCCGGTCTCGCCGCCGTGCGCGCGGTCGCCGTGCTGGCCGAACGCATCGGGCATCCGACGCCGCGTCACCGCGCCTTCGGCCGCGCCGCCCGCATGGCCGACGCCGCGATCAATTTCGTTCCGGCCCGGTTCGCCGGGCTCTTTCTCGTGCTCGCGGCGCCGCTGGCGCGCGGCGCCAGGGCGTCGTTTTCGGGCGCGCTGAAATCCATGCTGCGCCACGCGCCCCACTATCGCCTGCCCAATCTCGGCTGGCCGGTGGCGGCCATGGCCGGCGCGCTCGGGATCGAACGCGACACGGCGCCCATGACGGCGCGCGACGTGCGCCGGGGCGTGAAACTCTACGTCGCCGCGTGCGCCCTCGATGCGGCGTTCGTCGGATTGCTCGCGCTCGCCCGCTGAACCTCGGACGTCAGTCGCCGAGCATTTGGCGCAAACGGTCGGCGGGCTGGAAACGGTTGCCGCCGCCCTGGACCACGGCCTGCGCCGTGACGCCGGCGCCGTGCACCGCCTCCATCAGGTCGTTGCGACGCACCAGGCCGGAGCCTTCGAGGCTGACGCCGCCGTAGAGCCCGAGCCGCGAGCGGGCGATCACCAGCACGTCGGCGCCGACGTTGGTGGTGGTCGCGCCCTCGACGCCCGCGCCGAACACGCCGACGGTGATGCCGCCGTCGGCGCCGAGCTTGGCCTGATGGTTGAGGATGGCGTTGAGCGCCTTTTCCGAGCGCACGATCAGCACCATTTCCACGTCCTGGATGCCGATCTGGAATCCGACCGAGCCGGCGGCGAGGGTGTAGAACGCGGGGCCGCTCCAGCCGCCGCCCTGGCGCGCGAGCAGCACGCCCGAGCCGCCCTCGGCCGCGCCGATGAAGCCCGCCTTGTAGACGTGCGGCAACACCACCACCGCGCGCGCGGTGCCGACGTGGGTCATCAGCACCTTCAAGTTGGGATCGAGCTTCATGCGCTCGACCGTGTCGGCGGCGCGGGTGACCAGGGTGACGGCGTATTGATCGGGCTTCTCGCGCACCTCGGCGCAGGCGGCGAGAAATGCCGAAGCGGCGCCGAGGGCGAAGGGCGCGGCGATCAACTTGGCGGCGCGCCTTCGGTCAATGGGGCGGGTGACGGGAAAGCGGGGAGCGAAGGTCATGGCGGGGTTCCTCGGGCGGGGCGGATTTCACGCGTTCGGGCTTCGCTTATAGCAGAGAGGCGCGCGGCGCAGCTGTGACGGGGATCGGGACGAGGTTGGCGCGGGCCAAACCACGATTGGCGCACGCCAAACCGCGACTGGCGCGGGCAAAACGGCCCTAAGCCCTTGATCGGCCACGAAACCACCCGAAACCTGTAGGCATTTGTAGGCACGCATCGTCATTTTCCGGTACAACTCCTTGATTCGCGGCGCTTTCCGGCTTCGCACCCCGGGGGCCAAAGCGAATCCCGATAATAGGAAAATATACCAGAACCGGGAAGGGACGTCAAGGGCGGGCGCGAGGACGGAGGAAGTCAGGCGGCGCGGGCGAGATGGTTCCGCTTGATGCGGGCGACCTTGATGCGGGCCACTTTGATCCGATGGGCGCGCTTCATGGCGCGCGCGAGATCGTAGGCGGCCTGCAGGCGGACCCAGGTCGCCGCGCCGCCGCCGAACGCCTTGTCGAGACGGATCGCCATTTCCGGGGAGATGCCGGCGCGACCGTTGATCAACTCGGAGAGCGCCTTGCGCGTGACGCCGAGACCCTTGGCCGCCGCCGTGACCGTGAGGCCGAGGGGCTCCAGGCAATCGTGGCGCACGGACAGGCCCGGATGCGGGGGATTTTTCATCAGCATGGCACTTCTCGTAATGATGATCGACCGACTGGCGGTGCGTAACCCATAACGTATCAGGTGCCAACCGACCGGAGTTCGGGAGCGGGCTTTCTTACTCCTTCTTCTTTTTCCTCCTCAGCGGATCGCCGCAGAGGATTTTCGAGCCGCGGCAGCCGGGGTCCAGTTCGGCCTCCGGCGTCGCCGCCTTCGGCCCCGCGTCGGGCTTGAGGCGCTTGCCCCCTTCGTCGATTTCGATCCGTGTTCTCGGCACCACCACGGTCTTGCCCGTGGCCGAAAAGGGCGGCGGTTGCGAGACGACGGGTTCTTCGGTGATGCGCGTCGCGGGCGAGAGCCCGCGCATTATTTCGATGCCGCCCTCTTGGGCGGCGGGGCCTTGCGCCCACGCCGAACCCGCGCCCGCGAGAACGACAACGGACGCAAACACGAGAGCCCAACGGAACCGAGGCGCGGTCATGTCGCCCGGGATATACGCGCGAAATATGGCGGCGGAAAGGCGCCGCGCGAGTCCCGCGCGGGACACGCCCCTTCCGCATCGCTATAATCGCTTCCGTGACCCAAACCGTGATCCTCACCTTCATCGCCAAGGACCGCACCGGCCTGGTCGAGCGCCTTGCCGAAACCGTCGCCGCGCGCGGCGGCAACTGGCTGGAAAGCCGGATGGCGCACTTGGCCGACCGCTTCGTCGGCGTCGCCCGGGTCGAAGCGCCGAAGGCGGAGCTCGCGCGCCTGGAGGCCGAATTGCAGGCGCTCGCCGCCGAGGGCTTTCATCTCATCTTCGAGGAAACGGACGCGGACGCGGGCCCGCCCGGCCGCACCGTCCAGCTCGACATCGTCGGGCCCGACCATCCCGGCATCGTGCGCGACATCACCCACGTGCTGGCCACGCGCGGCGCCAGCGTCGAGGAAATGGAAACCGACATCCGGCCCGCGCCCATGGGCGGCGGCAACCTGTTCTACGCCAAAGCACGGGTGCGCATTCCCGACGGCGCCGACGCGCGCGAGGTGAGCGACGCGCTCTACGAAATCGGCAACACGTTGATGGTCGATGTCGCCGTGGACGGGAAGTGAAGCAACGTTCCCTCAATAGGGCGGGCGGTTGACCGCCACCACCCGCCAGGCGCCGCCCTTGCCGCGAAGCGTGCCGCCGGCGATGCGGTCGAGCCGCGTGAGCGAAAGGTTGTCGACCGCGACCGCCATCGCCTGTTTCGGATCGAGGCCGAGGGCGAGCGCGACTGCCGCGCGGATCACGCCCCCGTGCGCGACGGCGATAACGTCGCCCGCGCGCCCGTCGGAGAAGCGTTCGATCGCCGCCGCCACCCGCGCCGTCAGGGCGGCGAAGCTTTCGCCGCCGGGCGGCGCGAGGCCGACCGGATCGGTCCAGAAACGTCTGCTTTCGGCCGGATCGCGCAGGGCGATTTCCTCCCAGGTGTAGCCGGCCCAATCGCCGAAGCTCTGTTCGGAAAAATCCCTTTCGATGATCAGCGCGGGCGCTATGCGGCCGGCGGCGACGATGGCCGCCGCCGTGTCGCGGGCGCGGGACAAATGGCTCGTCACCCAGACCGCGTCGGCGGGGAGGACGGCGGCGAGCGCGGCGAACGCGCGCGAATCCGAGGTGTCGCACGGCACGTCCTTCTGGCCGTTCAATTCGCCGCGATGGCCGACCACCGGCGCGTGCCGCACCCACCACCAGCGGAGATCCATGATTACTCCCCCTGCCTCAGCAGCAGCCCGCGCACGCGCGCCACGTCGAACATCTTGAGAAAGAACAGCGCCGACAATACCCCGTAGACGGCGTTGAGCAGGACCGCGCCCGCCATCAGCCCGACGCGGAAGCCTTCGCCCAGCAGCACCGAACGCATGCCCTCGAACACATAGCCGGTCGGCAGCGCCCAGGCGACGCCCTGCAGCCAGGCGGGGAGCGTCGCCACCGGATAATAGACGCAGGCGATCGGCGCGATCAGGAACAAGACCGCCCAGCAGATGTTTTCCGCGCCGAGGCCGAAGCGCAAAACGACCGCCGACACGAACAGGCCGACCCACCAGCCCATCACCAGCAGGTTGACGAAGAAGGCGTAGAGCGGCAGTCCGACCGAGAACACCCAGAAGCCGAAGAACGGCAGCGCCAAAATCGCCGCCGGGACGATGGCGATCAGCGCGCGGGCCGAGCCGACCAGGACGATGCCCGCCATCATTTCCGTGGGCCGGAGAGGGCTCACGAACAGCTGGCCCAGGTTGCGCGCCCACATTTCCTCCAGGAACGACAGGCCGACGCCGAGGTTGGTGCGGAACAGCACGTCCCACAGCAGGACGCCGGTGATGAACACCCCCGCCGCCTGCACGATCCAGGACGAATGGGCGACGAAAAAATTGGTGATGAACCCCCACACCAGCAGGTTCATCACCGGCCAGTAGAGAAGGTCGATGACCCGCGGCCACGAGCGGCGGAAGACAAAGATATGGCGCAGCGCGAGCGCGCCCACCCGGCGCCACGAAAACCGCTCCACCGGCGGGAGCGCGAAGTCGTCGGGAACAGGACCGCGCGCGCTCATGCCACGGATTCCGTCGCGGATTGTCCCTCTCCCGCGCGCGCGGGAGAGGGAGGGGCCCGCCGAAGCCCGGGCGAAGGCGGGAGGGTGAGGGTGGCCCCCTCGCCGCGCGGTCGTTCCCCCCTCACCCCGACCCTCTCCCCCCGCGAGCGGGGGGAGAGGGAAATTTTTTGAACGCACGGCATCATGCGGCGTCCTCGCCGCCTTTAAATGTTTGCCGCGAGGATTCGCTCGCGGCGCCCTCCATAGCCGTAGGAGGCCGGACGCCTTCGCGGGCGATGGCGAGAAACACCTCTTCCAGGTTGGCGCGGCCGTAGCGGCGGATCAGTTCGGCGGGCGCGCCGTCGTCGACGATTTTTCCCGCGCGCATCATCAGCACGCGATCGCAGAGCCGTTCGACCTCGGCCATGTTGTGGGACGCGATCAGGAGCGTGGCGCCGGTCTCGCGCCGGTAGGCTTCGAGCAAGGATCGCACCCAGTCGCCGCTGTCGGGATCCAGCGACGCGGTCGGTTCGTCCAGCAGCAAGAGGCGCGGGCGGTTGAGCAGCGCCTTCGCCAGCGACAGCCGGGTCGCTTCCCCGGCGGAAAGCGTGCCGGTGGCGCGATCGAGCAGCGCCTCCAGGCCCAGGACCGGCGCCAATTCGGCGACGCGCGCCGCGACGCCGGCGACGCCGTAGAGGCGTCCGTAGACGATCAGGTTTTCCCGCACCGAAAGCTTCTTCGGCATGTCGACGTAGGGCGACGAGAAGTTGATCCACGGTAGGGCGCGATAGCGGTCCGCCACCATGTCGACGCCGAGCACGGTGACCGATCCCGAGGTCGGCTTCAAGACGCCGAGCAGCATGGCGATGGTGGTCGACTTGCCGGCGCCGTTGCCGCCGAGGAGCGCGGTCGCCGAGCCTTCGGCCACCCGGAACGACACGCGGTCGACGGCCGGCGGCGGGATTATTGCGCGCGCCGAGCGCCGCTCAAAATCGAAGCGCTTGACGGCGTTGTCGACGGCGATGATCGAACGCGGGTTCATGCGGGCGCAAAACCGGATACGGGATCAAATCGGCGGAACCGGGCGGGCTATTTTTCCCGGCCCTTGCCCTTGGCGGCGGGCGGCGGGGCGAGTTCGATGCCGTCCGCGCCTTCCGCCTCGCGCTCGATCCGGCGCTTGATCTTGAGCAGGTCGCGCCGGCGGTTGTCTTCGGCGATCAGGTTTTCGATGTAGCGGCCCTGGTAGAGTTCGATGCCGACCGAGCGGCCGAACTCGATCGCGTCGGCCGAATCGCAACGGCACAGCACCAGGGACTTGCTGGCGCCGTCGAGCAGGCGCTTGATCTTGTCGCGCCCTTCGGGCTTTTCGGCCATTTCCGGCGTCCAGAACAGCTTGGCCATGTCGGCGCCGAGGCGCTTGCGGTCGATGATGTCGAGGGTCTGGAAGGTGAGCCCGTCGAGGCAGACGCGGTAGCCCTTGTTCTGCAGGAACTCGCGCGCGAACAGGTAGGTGCCGAGGTCGGAGAAAATATCCTCCTTCTGCAGCTCGATGATCAGGCTGCCGCGGCGGCCGGCCGAAACGTTGTCGTCGAACGCCATGAATTCGGGCGCGAGCAGCGTGCGGACGTTGACATTGAAGCTGATGTCGCCGCTGACCGTGAAGCGGTCGGTCTTGGACAAGAGCGCGAGCATGCGCTTGTCCAGGGTTTCGGTCAGGTGCTGGAACAGCCAGCGGTTGGAGGTGAGGTTGACGCCCGGCAGCAGCGTCTCGCGCAGGTCCTTGATCGAGATGAACAGCTCGCTGAAGATCTGGGTCGTCGAATTGTCTTCGTCGATCGAGCAGGCGTACTGGCGCCGCACCAGGTTGGAGAGATCGGCGCGCACCAGCGCCGTTTCGATGCGCGCGAGCACGTCGGGGGTCAGCGGCTCGCCCTTTTCCTGCCGGGCCTTGAGGCGGGAACGGGCGTCCTCGCGGGTTTTCTCCTCGCCGCCGCGCTTCGATTCGGCCTCGTTGGCGGTGCGGGCGGCGTAGAGAATGTCGTCGTACTGGGTGGCGGCGTCGAGAATGGTGGCGAATTCCTTGCCTTCGGCGCCCTCCTCCGACACCAGCGGGTCCTCGCCGAACAGGTAGCGCAGGCGCTGGACGACGTTGTCGACCTGAACCTGGATGTCCTTCTTGTAGCAGAAGAAGATGTCGCCGTTGCGCAGCTGGAAAATCTGCCCGTTGGCCGCGCGCACGATCGGATCGAAGTTGGCGGCGGCGGTGCGCAGATGGGTGTCGCGGCGGTTGTAAGGCCTGAGCTGCGAGAGATGGAGGTGCAGCATCTTGCGCCCGTCGCGAATTTTTTCGAGCTGATGCACGTATTCGAGCAGCAGCGCTTCCTGGGGGCGGGCGGCGGGCGGGGCGTTGGCCATCGGCGATCCTTCTTCCCCCCGGTCCTAACCCGTCGCCGCGCCGGCGGCGGCCTTGGCCGCAAGCGCCATGGCGAGCCGGTCGATGAAGTGGCCCTGAAAGCGGGTGACGCCGAGGTTGAGGCCCCAGCGGATCGCCTGTTCGGTGTCGACGCGGGCGAGAATGACCTGGTCCTTGCCGGCCCGGGCGACGGTTTCGCGCGCCGCCACGATCCGGCTGTCCTGGGTGTCGCTCTGGAACTCGGGGCCCCAGGTGATCTTGAAGTAATCGGCCTTCAAGAGGCTCGGGTCGAAGAAATAGAGGGCAAGCGGGGTGATGCCGTCCACCAGCACGCGGTAGCCGCGCTTCTGCAGCCCTTCGCGCGCGAAGGCGAACGCGTTCATGTCGGCGAAGATGTCGATGATCTGCATTTCGATCACGATGCGGTTCGCGTTCTTGCCGGCGTTCTGATGGAATTCCTGGAAGTCGCGCCCCAACACCGTGGCGACGTTCATGTTGACGCTGATGGCGTGCCGTTCCGTCAGCCGTTCGCGCTGCGCGAGCAGCGCGAGCAGCTTGCGGTCGATCACCTCGGTCAGGTATTGGAACAGCCACGGGCTGGAAAACAGATTGACGCCGGGCGCGATGCGGTCGCGAAGATCGGCCATGGCGACGTAGTTTTCGCGGAACAGCATGCTCGCCTTGCCGCCGGCGCCGACCTGGACCGCGGGCTGTTCGCGGATCAGGTCGCTGATGCGGACGGCCTTGAGCTTGCGTTCGATCTCGCCCAGGTTCGTCGACGTCACCGGCGCGCCCTTGGCCGAGGCGCTCTGCACGGCCTCCGCCCGGCGCGCCGCGGCGACCTGGGCCGCGAGCAGCTGCTCGGCGGTGGCGTAGAAGCGGTCGAAATCGTCCTTGCTGGCGAGGTCGTACCAGGAGACGAAGCGGTCCTCCATGTCGCCCTCGCCCGACTGCATCAGCGGGTCTTCGCGGAACAGGCCGCGCACCTTCTCGATCGGCTCATCGGTCTGGTCGATCGGCACCTTGTTGCAGACCAGCACCAAATCGCAGTTGCCGAGGGCGAACAGGGTCGATTGGGTGTTGATGGTGAGCTGATCGAAGGCGCGCTTGGCGATCTCGAGGAAGCGCGGCTGGCGGTTGCCGGCGCGCAGGCGCGACAGGTGCAGATGCGCGGCGAAATGGTCCCTGGGGTCGTCGGCGATCTTGCGCAGGCGCTCGATCAGCATCGCCTCGTCCCCGCCCGCCGCCTGGTTCGATCCCCGTTCCGCCATAGCTCCGTCCGCGTCCGCCGATCGATCGCCAGCGCTCAAATGCGCCAGTGTCCGTCCGAGCCTAATAACATAAGATAAATGGAAGGATAATACCCGGGGGAGAGAAGGGCATTCGGATGAACCTCGTGCGTTTTGCCCGATATTCGCGGGCCTTTCCGGCGCCCACCCGGCGCCGGGCGCGATGACGCCGATGTCGTCGCGGGCGATCCCCGGCCGCCACCGCCCGCCCGCCGACACGGTCCTTTATGCCGTCGGCGACGTGCACGGGCGCGCCGACCTGCTGGAGCGGCTGCACGGCGCCATCGTCCGGGACGCGGGCGCCCGGCGGGCGCGGCGGCGCGTGCTGGTCTATCTCGGCGACTACATCGACCGCGGGCCCGATTCGCGGGGCGTCGTGGCCCGGCTCGCCGGCGACGGCCCGCCCGGGTTCGAGCGGCGTTTCCTGCTCGGCAACCACGACGCGTTCATGCGCGATTTCCTCGACGGCGACGACGAGGTGCTCGACCACTGGCTCGCCAACGGCGGGCTGGCGGCGTTGGCGAGCTACGGCGTCGACGCCGACGCCGCGCCGGCGGAATTGCGCGCGCGGCTCGCGCGCGCCGTGCCGGCCGCGCATCTCGCTTTTTTGCGCGCCCTCGAGCTTTATCACCGCGAAGGCGGCCTTTTGTTCGTGCACGCCGGATTCCGCCCCGGCGTCGCGCTCGCCGACCAGACGCCGGAAGACATGATCTGGATCCGCGACCTGTTCCTCCGTTCGGACCACGACTTCGGCGGCCTCGTCGTCCACGGCCACTCGATAATGTCCGAACCGACGATCCGGCCCAACCGCGTCGGTATCGACACCGGCGCCTGGCGTTCGGGCACGCTCACCGCCGCCGCGTTCGAGGGCGACGAGCTGGCGTTCCTGCAAACCTGACGTTTGCAAACCTGACGGGCGTTGTTGCGCCCGCGATCCCTGTGCTAGGGTCCGCGCCGGGGCATTCCATGCATCTGCGCAAGCGCATACTGGTGACGGGCGGCGCCGGGTTTCTCGGCTCGCACCTGTGCGAGCGCCTGATCAAGCGCGGCGACGACGTGCTCTGCGTCGACAACTTCTTCACCGGCGCCAAGGACAACATCGCGCACCTGATGGCGAGCCCGCGCTTCGAGTTGCTGCGCCACGACGTCACCTTTCCGCTCTACGTCGAGGTCGACGAGATCTACAACCTCGCCTGCCCGGCCTCGCCGGTGCATTACCAGCACGACCCGATCCAGACCACCAAGACCTCGGTCCACGGCGCGATCAACATGCTGGGGCTGGCCAAACGGATCAAGGCGAAGATCCTGCAGGCCTCCACCAGCGAGGTGTACGGCGATCCCGAGGTCCATCCCCAGCCGGAAAGCTATCGCGGCAATGTCAACCCGATCGGCCCGCGCGGGTGCTACGACGAAGGCAAGCGCTGTGCCGAGACGCTCTTCTTCGATTATCACCGTCAGGCCGGCTTGCGTATCCGGGTCGCGCGCATCTTCAACACCTACGGGCCGCGCATGCATCCGAACGACGGCCGGGTGGTGTCCAACTTCATCCTGCAGGCGCTCGCCAAGAAACCGATCACCCTCTACGGCGACGGCCGCCAGACGCGTTCGTTCTGTTACATCGACGATTTGGTCGGCGGCCTGATCCGGCTGATGGACGCGCCCGATTCCGTCACCGGGCCGGTCAACCTCGGCAATCCGACCGAGTTCACCATCCGCGAGCTGGCCGAAACCGTGCTGCGCCTGACCAAGAGTTCGTCGCGCATCGTCAAGCGCCCGCTGCCGGCCGACGATCCGATGCAGCGCTGCCCGGACATCCGGCTCGCGCGCAAGACATTAAAGTGGAAACCGACCGTCGCCCTCGAAGACGGCCTCAAGCGCACGATCGCGTATTTTCGCGACCAGCGCCGCGCGGGTTGACGGTTAACCATAACCGCGCCCCGGCGCGCGACCGCGTTTCCCGGGAACCCTAGGGAACAACGAGATTTTTTGTCATTTCCGGCGGGGCGGAGTAAAACTAGACCCCATGCTGCAAGTGATTCAGAACGCCCGCGGCGGACGCCTCGCGCTCTGCGACGTGCCCGAGCCGAAAGTGCGCCCCGGGCACATCCTGGTGCGCACGCGCGCCTCGCTCATTTCCGCCGGCACCGAGCGCATGGTGGTCGCCTTCGCCCGCAAAAGCCTCGCCGCCAAGGCCGCCGAGCGCCCCGACCTGGTGCGCAAGGTGATCGCCAAGGCGCGCCGCGACGGCGTCGCCGCCGCCTGGCGCGCGGTCACCGCCCGGCTCGACGAGCCGATCCCGCTCGGCTATTCCGCCGCCGGCGAAGTGATCGCGGTCGGCGAGGGACTCGAAGGACGGTTCGCGGTCGGCGGCCGCGTCGCCGTCGCCGGCGCGGGCGTCGCCAACCACGCCGAGGTCAACATCGTTCCCGCGCACCTCGCCGCCCCAGTCCCCGAAGGCGTCGCCGACGAGCACGCGGCGTTCGCGACCGTGGGCGCGATCGCGCTGCACGCGGTGCGCAACGCGAACGTTTCGCTCGGCGATACGGTCGCGGTGATCGGCGTCGGCCTGATCGGCCAGCTCGCGGCCCAACTCGTTCGGCTTTCGGGCGGTCGCGCCGTCGCCCTCGACCCCGACGCCGGCCGGCGCGAACTCGCGCTCCGGCTCGGCGCCGAAGCCGCCCTCGATCCCGACGCCCCCGATCTCGACCAGCGCGTCGCCGCGCTCACCGACGGACTGGGCTGCGATTCGATCCTGATCGCGGCGGCGACGGATTCGGATGCGCCCATGCGCGCCGCCGCGCGCGTCGCCCGCGACCGCGCCCGCGTCGTCCTGGTCGGCCTGACCGGAACCGAATTCCCCCACGCCGACTTCATGAAAAAGGAGCTGTCGATCGTGGTGTCGCGCTCCTACGGTCCCGGACGCTACGATCCCGATTTCGAAACGCGCGGCGTCAAGTATCCGGAAGGCTGGGTGCGCTGGACCGAAACCGCCAACATGGCGGAAATCCTCCGCCGCCTCGCGCCCGAGGCGCGGGCGCAGACCGCGCACCTCGACGTCGGCCCCCTGATCACGCATCGCGTTCCGTTCGCCGAAGCCACCCGCGCCTACGACCTGATCGCCGGCGCGGAACCGAGCCTCGGCG